>JBOIGK010000088.1:0-12539 GCA_050742695.1 Advenella sp.
GCTGATGGCCGCGGAGCGGGGCGACGTTATTCGTGATACCGAGATTGAACAATTGCGGCAGCTATTGCCGTCCATACAGTGCTTGCGGGTCAAAGATGCCGGCCATATGATTCCCTGGGATAACGAAGCCGGGTTTTATCGGGCATTCGGGGATTTTTTGGGCCATCCGCTGGACCATTGATGAATGTGATTTTATAAGGCAGAAACAGGGAGATACTATGGCTGTGCGCGATACAGATCTGATTCAGGCGTGGATCAATGTACTGAAATTATCAAAGCTGAAAAAGGGGGATGCGGTTACTGTACTGACCAGCGATCATACCCATCCGCAAACACTGCGCTGCGCCGTGACAGCAGTGACCATGTTGGGTGCGATTGTCAGTCGTCTGGATTTGCCACCCGTAAACGCAGAAAAATCGTTAAGTCGCGACCCGCTGGCTTATCTTGGCACGACGCCGCTTACCGGAAATAAGCCGGCGATTGCGGCCTTAAAGGCAAGTGACCTTGTCCTGGACTTGATGACGCTGCTGTTTTCGCCAGAACAGCATGATATTTTGCAAGGCGGCGGCAAGATCCTGCTGGCCGTAGAGCCGCCGGAGGTCCTCTTGCGGATGGTGCCGACACAACAAGACTATGTACGGACTCAGGCGGCCGCGGCTTTACTCAAAGGTGCGAGGCAAATGCGTGTTACATCGGTAGCAGGAACCGATTTGCGCTGTCCGCTGGGTCAGTATCCCTGCGTATCTGAATATGGATTTGTTGATGAACCGGGTCGTTGGGATCATTGGCCTAGCGGCTTTACCTTTACGTGGCCAAATGAGGGAGAAACCCAGGGCACCATCGTACTGTCAAAAGGCGATATTCTGCTGCCAATGAAATCCTATGTGGGCGAGACAATCACACTGACGGTGAAAAACGGCTTTGTGACAGATATAACTGGCGGGGTTGAGGCGCAAATGCTATCGGAATACATTGAGTCGTTTGCCGATCCTGAAGCTTACGCCATTTCCCACATTGGATGGGGCCTGCAGAAACGGGCTTACTGGTCCACCTTGGGTTTATACGACAGAGAGGCGACCATAGGCATGGATGCACGTGCAGTAAGCGGCAACTTCCTGTTTTCTCTGGGCCCGAACAACGAGGCGGGCGGCAGCCGAACGACAGCGTGCCATATTGATGTGCCGATGAGGAGATGCAGTGTTTATCTGGACGAGCTGCAGGTTGTTGCTGACGGCAGGGTAGTAGAGAGCACGCTCACGCAGCGGGAGAGTGCGCAATGAGCGAGGAAAATCAGGTATTCAAGCGCCAGGGTTTCGGGACGGATGTGGATCTGGTACCGCCCTTTGGTCTGCTGATCGTCGACTTTGTCAATGGATTTGCAGACCCCGGCGTTTTTGGTGGTGGCAATATCGCAAGTGCAATTGCTGCAACACAGCCGCTGTTGCAACACGCAAGAAGCAGCGGCTGGCCTGTCGCCCATAGCCGGATTGTGTTTGCGGACGATGGGGCAGATCATAATATTTTCAGTCGAAAAGTGCCGGGAATGCTGACCCTTCTGGAAAACAGCCATGCCAGTGCGATTGTGCCAGAGCTGGAGCCGCTAGCGGGTGAACTGGTGGTTCGCAAGAGTGTCCCGTCGGCCTTTTTCGGGACGATGCTGGCAGCCTGGCTTGCGCAGCGCGGCGTTAGCACGCTGCTGGTGGCTGGCTGCGTGACCAGCGGTTGCGTACGCGCCAGTGTTGTGGATGCAATGTCGCTGGGTTTTATACCGCTTGTGGTGGCCGATTGCGTGGGCGATCGCGCCATTGGCCCGCATGACGCCAGTTTATTTGACATGCAGCAGAAATACGCGATGGTAATGAACAGGCAGGCGGCGCTCGCGCTATGCAGCCAGGCGGTGTCTGCTCCTTGACATCAGGCAGTCAGAGGGTGGCTGCCAGTCAGCCACGCAGGCCGGCGCCACTGATCATTCATGCTGCCTGCAATCCTCCAACCATGAACCGAGTCACCTGGTCGATCAACTCTTCCGTATCATTGACGTCGTAAAGTCCTTTGGGCGCCATTTCTTCCATCCGGTGGGTGTCGGAAAACGCATATAAATAGGTGCCAATCATGAAAGTTACCCGCCAGCAGGCGTCCAGCTCGCTCAGTTTGGGTAGTGCCTTTCTCAGCACTGCAACATAGCGCTGGGTTGAACCACCGTAGGCCTCGGAGCGGAGTGAGTAGGAGATTTCTGATGGTTCGGTATGAAGCCTGGCCTGCAACCGAAGAAATGCACGCCCCTGGAACGTGCCTCTCAATGACAGTACCGGCTCCAGAAAGGTTCTTACAATATCCTTGACTTGAGGCGTCTTCTGCCGCTCTAGCGCTTCAAGCCGTTCCAGGCGTTCCCGGGAGACCAGTTCACTCCTGCGCAAAAACACGGCCTGGAACAGTCCAAATTTGGAACCGAAATAATAGCTGATCAATGCCTGAGTCACATTGGCCTGGTCGGCAATCTCGCGCAATGCCGTCCCCGCATAACCCTTGTCTGAAAAAATGACTTCGGCTGCATCCAGAATTTCGTCTCGCACAACACTGGCCCCTTCGGGACGACCAGGGCCATTGATTTTTCGGGCCCGTCGTACGGAGGTTTTTCTTGCAAGCTGCTCTGTTTTTTTCATAATTGATCGATTAATTAAATATTGGTTCGTACCTGTTCGTTTCGAATCGGCTCGCCAACGAGCTCATGCACCATAAAATATCATAAATTGATCGGCCGTGAATACAAATCAGGTCAAAGCGCACCAGTGGTGTGCGCGTACGGTTGCGTTGTCACGACAGCCGCCCGGCGCCTATGCCTGTCGAGAACCCAGATTGTCGAAGGTTGCCGGACACCAGATTGCCTCATCTTTACTGGCTGTACGGCCACACAAGTATAGATTGGATATTTCGTTTATGATTTCCCATGCTCTGCACATCTGTTGCTTTTTCCCTGTGCAGAATGAATAACGTAAATGATATCAATAGCACGAAAAGGAAGCAGGTATGAATCTGGAAATAGCGGGCAAGTGGGCCCTGGTTTGTGGAGCCAGCAAAGGGTTGGGTTTTGGATGCGCCAAGGCGCTGGTTGATAATGGCGTCAATGTGGTGATTAATGCAAGGCGCGCCGAGGTGCTGCAAGCTGCGGCAAGTGAATTGGCTGGTGTGGCCGATGCCGCGGCAAAACGCGATGGGTTCGCTGCCGCAAAAGTCATTTCCATTGCCTGCGATATCACAACTGTCGAAGGACGCCAGGCGGTATTCAGTGCCGCAGGCGGCCCAGGCAAGGATTTCGATATTGTGGTTACCAATGCGGGTGGGCCTCCTCCGGGCGACTTCCGTGAATGGGAGCGTGACGCCTGGATAAAGGCGATTGATGCCAATATGCTGACGCCGATTGAACTGATCAGGGCTACTGTTGATGGCATGGCATCACGCGGTTTCGGGCGCATCGTCAATATCACATCAAGCGCAGTGAAGGCACCCATCGATATCCTGGGGTTGTCAAACGGAGCACGTTCGGGCCTCACGGGATTTGTTGCCGGTGTAGCACGCTCCAGCATCGCGGCAAAGGGCGTGACCATTAACAATATTCTGCCGGGAAAATTTGCGACCGATCGTCTGGAAGGCAACATCAAAGCGACGGCCACCAAATCAGGCAAGGACGAGGACACGATCAGACAGGCCCAGCAGGCGGTCGTACCGGCCAAGCGGTTTGGCCATCCTGACGAATTCGGCGCCCTGTGCGCCTTTCTGTGCAGTCAGCAGGCCGGTTATATCACAGGCCAGAACATGCTGATTGACGGTGGTATGTACAGCGGCACGTTCTGATCTGAAGTCTCGCGGGGCCACAGGTGCTGCGGCAGGCCACGCCATGGGATTGTCAGGCGTCGCGTTGGGTTTATGCTATCGGCGGCTCGGACGGCGCCGGCGTGGCAGTGGCATACCGGTCGTTCCCTGCGTTCCGGATAGGCCATGCAGTCATGCATGGCACCGCTGATGTAGCGCCTGGCAATCGAATCACGTTTGTGAAGATGTCGGATCTGCAGGAAATTGCAGTGCGAAGCGTATCTGTCCATCGGGCATGGCAAGCACTGTAGCGCTGCCACCGTGCAGGGCCATGATGGCCTTGACCAGTGCAAGACCCAGTCCGTTCGATTCGGTATATTCATTGCGCGATTGATCACCACGATAAAAGCGGTCGAACATGCGCTCGGCCTGGACCTGGGATACCGGTTCACTTGTATTCTCGATTGTCACCGTGCAGCCTGACGGGTCTGCATGCGCAGATAGCAGTATGGGCATGCCGGGCCTGCCATAGCGTATGGCGTTGATCACAAGATTGTTGACAGCGCGACGCCACATGACGGTGTTGGCTACCACGCAGCCGCCGGCATTGACGTGCAACGGCATGCCCCGCTCCAGGGCGGGCCCTTCAAAATACTCGGCTATCTTGTGCAGTTCCGTGGCCAGATCCAGTGGCGCACGTTCGATGGCTATCGTGGCGTGATCAGCACGGGACAGGAACAGGATGTTCTCGATGATATGTGCAATACGCTCCAGTTCTTCCAGATTGGACTCCAGCAACTGTTCATATTCTTCTTTTGTCCGAACTCTTCCCAACGCCACCTGTGTCTGCCCCATCAGTATGTTTACCGGCGTCCGTAACTCGTGGGCCAGGTCGGCTGAGAACTGGGACAGATGCTCAAAGCCACCTTGCAGTCTTTCAAGCATTGCATTAAAGGCAATCGCAAGCTGGTGCAGCTCGCTGGGCACTCCCGTATCGGGAAAGCGCAATGTCAATTGTGATGGTGTGATCTGTGCAGCAAGTTGGCTCATTCTGGTCAGGGACCGCAGACCCCGTTTGAGCAGAAGATAGCTCAGCAGTGTGGTCAGCAGCACCGCCAGTACAATGGCGCCGATCACGCGCAGCAGATAATCATGCAGCAGGCCGGCTTCCTGAGTCATGACATAGGCCGCCGTGATCCGTACCGTGCCTCCCTGATCGCCAATGTCCGCCAGCGCCGATACCCAGCGCACCCTGATGCCGTCGGCGCGTTCTCCGGCACGCAGCGCATTGATGGTCAGCCGCTGGCCGACAGGCACAGGAATCATGGGCGGGGGTGTCATGCGATCGGGATTGACGACAATAAATGGAGTCCCGTTTTCGCGCTGGAAGATCCGTACATCTTTTTCGTTGCCCAACATGCTTTCAAAAATTGCCGGGCGCTCTTCCATTTGCCGCACATTGTACAAATCATGCAACAGGGTACGGAAGCGTTCAACGCGGCCGATCAGTGTGTAGTCGGCGCGTACTTCCAGTGCCTGTTTTGCCGAGGAATAAAGATAGAATCCGAGTGAAGAGACAATCAGGCATGAAATAACCGCAAACGACAGCGTGGCCCAGATTGCCAGCGAACGGCGCTTGCCGGGCATCAGGACTCTTCCGAAAACATATAGCCGACACTGCGCACGGTATGGATCAGCTTGCGATCGAACGGGGCGTCAATCTTTGCACGCAGCCGCTTGATGGCAACATCGACCACATTGGTATCGCTATCGAAATTCATATCCCAAACCTGCGAGGCAATATCACTGCGAGACAGCGCCTCGCCTTGCCGTCGGATCAGCAAATGCAGAAGCATGAACTCCTTATTGGTCAGAACGATATTGACTCCCTGGCGGGTCACCTTGTGTCGTAAGGGATCCAGTTGCAGATCCGCCAATTGAAATACTTCAGAGTCGCGCACGACACCACGCCGCAACAGTGTACGAACGCGCAGGACTAGTTCGGTAAATGAAAACGGTTTGACCAGATAATCGTCGGCGCCAAGCTGCAGGCCGCGAATCCGGTCATCCACCTGGTCGCGGGCGGTCAGGAATATGACGGGTACATCGCGCTCGCGCCGCAACGCGCTCATGACCTGCCAGCCGTCTTTGCCGGGCAGCATCACATCCAGAATGACCAGATCATAGTCCTGTGTCTGAGCCAGATGCAGGCCGTCCACGCCATTGCGGGCAAGATCGACGGAATAGCCCGATTCAAGCAGACCTTTTCTGAGGTAATCACCGGTTTTTGAGTCGTCTTCAATAACGAGAATGGTCACGGTCGGTTCCACGGGATTGGGCAGGAAATCGTACCACGTTATCTTAAGCGGTTCATGACAAATATGTCATCAAAAAGCCATGTTGCTGACAGGAGCCGATCGTTACGATGCATATGAAGGCTTTGGCTATCACAACGATGATAGCGCGAGGCCAACCCCTGCTTTAAAACTCCTAATGATTAAGGACTTGTGAAATGTCGCCTATTCAGTTTACTGCGTTGCCTGTCAGAGCGCGCATTGTCGCTGCCGCCCTGTGCCTGTGCGTGGGCTTGTCGGGCACCGTTGCCTATGCGCATGCCGGACATGCTCACCATGGAGCGGGCTCGTCCGAGACCAGTTCAGCAAAGACCAGCACCAAACCCCCTGCTTTTGTCGCCAGCACCGCCAAATCCTTTGATGCCCTGATGAACGACGCCATGGCGGTGATGGATTATGGGATGCTGCAGGCCCCCATGAACGGTAATGCCGAGCATGACTTTGTCACGATGATGATACCTCATCATCAGGGTGCGGTAGACATGGCCAAAGCCGTGTTGCTGTATTCCAAGGATACCGGCCTTCGTAATTTGGCGCTGGGCATTATTGCCGAGCAGCAAAACGAGATCAATGTGATGCAGACTTTTCTGCAGAAACATGCCGATAACACGTCCGAATGATGCGAGCACCACATTCCGTTATCACTTTTCAACGAACTTTATAAGCGAATTCAGTATGAAAAAATTCTCCGCACTTCCGGTACTGGCGGCCACCGCTTTGTATGGCAGCACCGTTGCCGCATCTCCTTCAGCGCATGATCGCGTATACACCGCGGATCAGAACAGCAATACCGTCTCGGTGATCAATCCGGCCACCAATACATTGCTTGGTCAGATCAAGCTGGGCAACCCGCGTCCCGACTTGCTTTCCCCCTTGTACAAGGGACAGATCAACGTACATGGCATGGGGTTCTCACCAGATCACAAGACACTGGTTGTGGTGTCCAATGGTTCCAATTCCGTCACTTTTATCGATACGGCGACTAATGCCGTGAAAGGCACAACCTATGTGGGCCGCTCGCCGCACGAAGGGTTTTTCACTGCCGATGGCAGCGAAGTGTGGGTGGTGGTGCGTGGCGAAGACTACGTCTCGGTGATCGATCCCAAAACCTATAAGGAAAAACGGCGCATCCAGACCGATCCGGGACCAGGCATGGTTATGTTTGCCCCCGATGGCAAACTTGCCTTTGTGGTATCGAGCTTCACGGCGAAAGTGTCGGTGGTTGATGTGAAGACCCACAAGATCATCAAGAAAATCGACGTGGTCAGCCCGTTTTCTCCTTTCGTGCAGTTCACGCCAGATTTCCGGGAGATCTGGATGACTCACAAGGATGTGGGCAAGGTCACGCGAATTGATACCAAAACGCTGAAGGTGACCGGTGTGATGGATATCGGATTCATTACCAACCATCTGGCTTTTACCGAAGTGAACGGGAAGACTCTTGCCTATGTCACCGTAGGTGGTGAAAATGCCGTGAAGGTCTATACGACAGATAAAGAGGCAAAACTGGTGTCGACCATTCCTACCGGGGCACTGCCGCACGGCATATGGCGCTCGGACGATGGCAGTCGCCTGTATGTAGGGCTGGAAAATGGCGATGCCGTGGATGTGATAGATCCGGTGGCTGGTAAAGTGGTGACGCGTATCCCGGTCGGCCAGGCGCCACAGGCATTGGCGTATGTTTCAAACGTCATCGCGCAGGGTGAAGGCAAGGACAATCTGGTGCCACGGGTAAACAGTGATCCGGCCAATCTGTCCCTGAAACCGGTCAAAGAGGACGCGCGTGGTTTTGTCGTGTTGCGTAACCTGGGGCTGGTTGATGCGCTGGAAGTCAATCTGTTTCGTTTGAAGCCCAAGACCGTCTATAGCGTCTATCTGAATGGCAAAGAGACGCCCGCAGCAAGTTTTCAGACCGATCAGAAAGGTAATGCCAATGGCACGATGATCGCGCCGTTGAGAACGCCGGCCAAGGCAGGTTCAACCGACGCTGCTGCGACCAACAGCATTATCGTCATGCAGGGCGATGCGCCGGTAAACGCGAAGGCGGCAGCGTTAATCAATCTTTGACGGACATCCGGTCAGCTGTCGGCTTAATATTTCAACTGGAATTGTCGCAGCTGGTCCATGTCGGGTGTGATACCAATTCCGGGTTCCTCGGAAAGCGATATCCGGCCTTCATCCGGCTTGAGATAAGGGCCGGCAACCAGGTCCCGCAGCGGATTCGGATTGGAATCCACTTCGACATAGCCCGGGCCGCCGACACCGGCTTTCAGATGCATGGAGGCCACCAGGCCGATGCCGCCGCCCAGCCAGTGTGGACAGAACAGACGCTGGTGGGCGACGGCATGATGGCCAACCGGCACGCAGCCGCTGAAGCCGCCCCATTTGCCCAGATCGGGCTGAATCACGCCGAACGCGCCTGAATCAACGATGTCGCGGAAATTGGTCTCTCCCCGGATATTCTCGCCACCGGCAAGGGTAATGTCGCTGACTGCAGCCAGTTGCTGCCAGGCGCCCAGCGGTGAATCGGCCGTCATCGGTTCTTCCAGCCAGTCGGGCGCAAAGGGCGCAAGGAGCCTGGCCATGTGCTGTGCCTCGTCCGCGGACCAGGCCTGGTTCGCATCTACCATCAAAGGCGTGTCCGGTCCCAGCAGCTCGCGCAGGCTGCGCAGGTTGCCGATATCGCGTTCGCGGCCGAATCCCACTTTCAGCTTGAAGGCGCGATAGCCTTCCTGCTGCTTGGCCAGGGCCAGTTTTTCCGGATCGCTGGGGCTGATGCCGGAAGCATAAACGGCAATCTCTGATGTGCCGCCCAATAGCTGCCACAATGGTTTGCCCACCTGCCTTGCCGCCAGGTCCCACAGGGCGATATCGGCACCGGCGATGGCCTGCGCCAGCGTGCCTGGTTCGCCGCTCTGTATGCCCAGCACATGCAGGCGCTGGTGCAGGGTCTGGAATGCCTGTCTGGGGTTGTCCCAGGTGCGCTCAAGCAATATCGGTGCAATACATGATTGCAGAATGCGGGCGCGGTGCTCGGCACCGACACTAGGAAAATTGCACCATATTTCGCCCCAGCCGACCAGACCGTCCTGGCTTTGCATTCGCACCAGCACTGCCGGCCGATCGTGCATGATGCCAAAAGAAGTTTGTACCGGCTCGCTGACCGGGGCGCGAAAAACCAGTGCATCCACGTGTGACAGCTTGATCGGCTGCAATTGCAGATCGGCATCCGCGCTGTTTGCCCACGTGCTGCAACCAGCGCTTTGGCTATCGGTATCCTGCATGATTATCCTTTATTGCGATTGAAATTTCTTTTTTGCGCTCGCGCTAGCCTTTTGCGTTCAGGATCAGATCCGCGCCTTTTTCGCCGATCATGATCGAGGCAGCGTTGGTATTGGCTGAGATCATTTCGGGCATGACAGACGCATCGATCACCCGCAGACGCTGCACACCCTGGACCCTGAGCATGGGATCGACCACAGCACGTGCGTCCGAGCCCATGCGGCAGGAACCAACGGCATGAAAAACCGTGCCACCGCATTCACGCGCAAATGCAATCATGCCTTCACGCGATTGGCGGTCGCTCCCGGGCAGCACTTCGGTGTCGATCAGGTCGCGGAAAGCCGGCTGGTTATAGATGTCTCGCAGCATTTGCAGCCCTGCGGCCAACGTCTGACGATCAATCTCTTCGCTCAGATAGCGGGTTTCAATGCCGGGCGGGGCCAATGGATCGGCGCTGCGGATCTGCAGCCGGCCTCGCGAGGCCGGTCGGCATTGCGAAGCCGAGGCGGTAAAGCCGGGGTAGGCGTGCAAGGGGGTGCCGGGTTTGTCTACCGATAATGGCATCACATTAAATTGCATATCTGAACGATCGTTGGTCGCGTATTGTGTTTTTGCAAATCCGCCAACCTGCCCCGCACCTACGGTAAGCGGGCCCGCATGCCTGAACGCCCATTGCAAACCCATGGCCGCCAGTTTCAGCGGATTGCGAACGTCATTATTGAGCGACATTTTCTTTTTCAGGCGAACAATCGTGCGCGCCTGGTAGTGGTCTTTCAGGTTTTCCCCCACTTCCGGCGCATCAAAGACCACTGGAATGCCGTGCTTTTCCAGCAGCGCTTTGGGCCCCACGCCCGATAACTGCAATATTTGTGGAGACTGCACGGCGCCGGCCGACAGAATCACTTCGGCATCAGCCTGTGCCTGATACACCGCGCCATTTTGCAGCCATTGCACACCGGTGGCGGTTGTTTCATTGAACACAATGCGGGTCAGATGCGCTTCGGTCAGTACGGTAAGGTTGGTACGGGCCTGAACTGGTCGCAAAAACGCCGTTGCAGCACTGGAGCGCCAGCCGTTTTTCATGCTCAGTTGATAGGCGCCTACGCCGAATTCGGTGGCGCCATTGAAATCGGGGTTGAAGGGCAGCCCGAACTCCTGCCCGGCGGCCAGCCACGCCTGACAATAAGGATGGTCGTTCTTCAGATCGGATACGCCCAATTCGCCATGGCCGCCGTGATATTGGCTTTCACCATGTTCGTAGCCTTCGGACCGTTTGAAGAACGGCAACACCGACTGATAATCCCAGCCGGTGGCACCCTTGGCTGCCCAATCGTCGTAGTCCTGATGCTGGCCTCGAATATATAGCAGGCCATTGATGGAACTGGATCCGCCCAACACCCGGCCGCGCGGCCAGATGATGTTTCGTCCTGCTGTGCCTTCACACGGCTCGGTGTCGAAAAGGCGGGAAAAACGGGTGTCGTAAATAGTTTTGAAATAGCCGACCGGCAGGTGAAGCCAGAAATTTTTGTTTGGTTTACCCGCTTCGAGCAACAGCACCCGAACAGCCGGGTTGGCTGACAGGCGATTGGCCAGGACGCAGCCGGCAGAACCGGCACCGACGATAATATAATCGTAGGCGCCGCGATGCTTTATCGACCGTTGTTCACTCATTTGGTTCATGATTTTATCACGTTCAGATAGAGCTTGGGATCAAAGTATTGGGCAGCCGGTGTGGCATTCGGAATGCTGGCAAAATCAATGAAGAAATCGCTGACGCGCTGCAGCCATTTGGTGACGGAACCATCGGCATACAGCTTGGCCCATTGCGCAGAAGTGAACATCTTCTGGGCCGCATACTGCTCCTTGATATCTGCCAACGGCACCTGGGGATAATGTTTTGCCTGAATTGCTTCCAGCGCCTTGTCGGTATTGGCAATCAGATAGTCATTAGCCTCGGCCCAGCCACGGATAATTTTTTCCAGCACGTCTTTGTTCTTGTCGTAATAATCGTTGCGCGCCGCCCAGCCGCCCATGATTGCCGCTTCGGGATAAAACTTGGAGGCATCCACCAGCATTTTTGCGCCGGGTACTTTGTTGCGAATGGGAATGTTGAACGGAACCCACAAGGCAATGGCCGGTACCGCTTTCGAAATAAAGGCAGTCACCGCATCCTGCATGCGCTGGTTGATGATTTTCACGTCCTTCTTGGGGTCCAGTCCGTTCTTGCGCAGGGCATTATCCAGGAACACATGCGCAGTCGTGCCTGTGGTGGTGGATATCTGCTTGCCTTTCAGATCTGCTATCGAATTGATCCCCATATCCGGGTGCACCCACAACTGCGCCGTGGCAAACTCCACGTCATTCATTAGAAATACCTTGCCTTGTCCGCGAGCAGGGAAATTGGACATGACAGCGCCGGTGCTCAGTACGTCGATACTGCCGCCGCTCATGGCCTGAAACACTTCCAGACCAGTCTGAAATTGAATGAATTCCATCTGCAGCCCGTTCTTCTTCCAGATACCCATGTCCTCGGCCAGCCAGATCTGACCATCTACGGCCAGGGTATGCAGATAGCCAACCTTGACTTTGGTGGTGCTCTGGGCGAAAACGGGTGAGGCATGTAACCCAACGGCTGCGGTGCCGGCCACCATCTTGATAAAAGTTCTACGTTTCATAGCAACGATCTCCTTTGGTATTTGACAGCCAGTGCGTCTAGGCGACGCGTTTTTCCTTTGACAATGCTTCCTGTGCCGCGTATTCCTGCATTACGCTGTTGTGGATACGGGCGCGTAATGCATTAAATTCCGGTGTTTCCTGCAACGATCGATTGCGCGGATAGGCAAAGGGGATGTCGATCACCTCCCGAATGCGCGAGGGGCGTGCAGAAATAATCAGCACCTTATTGGACAGATATACGGCTTCTTCGACCGAGTGTGTAATCAGCATGACCGTTTTGCCTTCCGCGTACAGCACATCCAGCAGCAGATCATGCATTGCGCTGCGGGTCTGCGCATCCAGCGCTCCAAACGGTTCGTCCATCAGGACAAATTCGGGGCGCACCGCATAGGTCCGGGCAAGCGCCAGACGCTGTTT
>JBOIGK010000089.1:0-4131 GCA_050742695.1 Advenella sp.
GTCCAATTGTAAGCTTAGTTTATTTGTTATATGATGATTAAACTACGTTAATCAGTCCACGGTCGCATACTGCACGAGGCAGCACCAAGGCTCAAGTCGATCCCATGCCTATCCTTCTTGCAGCACAAGGGGAAACTATGATTTTCAATTATTACTCGCTGAGTATGTCAGTTCATGCCGACTTGACTCAGGCCTCGGCATGAGCCATTTTGTCGATCGGCTCAAGTATTTTTCCACTGACCGGCCTGAATTCTCAGATGGCCTCGGTATAACCCTCAAAGAGGATCGTAAGTGGGAGGAGGCCTACCGAAAACGATGGCAGCACGACAAAATCGTACGCTCTACCCATGGCGTAAACTGCACAGGGTCCTGTTCCTGGAAAATCTATGTCAAAGGCGGCATCGTCACCTGGGAAACACAACAGACCGATTATCCTCGCACCCGCCCCGACATGCCCAATCACGAGCCCCGTGGCTGTTCGCGCGGCGCTTCATATTCCTGGTATCTATATAGCGCCAACCGGCTTAAGTACCCGCTCGTTCGCAGTGCTTTGCTCAAACTGTGGCGCGACAAACGCAGTACGCTGGCGCCCGTCGAGGCCTGGGCAGCAATCGTCGACGACTGTGACGCGCGAGCATCGTATACCCGCCGCCGTGGCCTAGGCGGTTTCGTCAGATCCAGTTGGGACGAAGTCAACGAAATCATTGCCGCATCCAACGTGCATACCATCAAGCGCCATGGGCCAGACCGCATCGTCGGTTTTTCGCCCATACCGGCGATGTCGATGATTTCGTATGCCTCAGGCAGCCGCTATTTATCGCTGATCGGCGGTGTCAACCTCAGCTTCTACGACTGGTATTGTGATCTGCCGCCCTCTTCGCCTCAGACCTGGGGAGAACAGACCGACGTTCCCGAGTCAGCAGACTGGTATAACTCGACCTTCATCATCATGTGGGGCTCCAACGTCCCGCAAACACGCACACCTGATGCGCATTTCATGACGGAGGTTCGCTATCGCGGTACCAAGGTCGTGTCCATCTTCCCAGATTATGCCGAGGGCGCAAAGTTTGGCGACCTCTGGATGCACCCCAAGCAGGGAACCGATGCGGCGCTTGGCCTGGCTATGGGCCATGTGGTTCTGAAAGAATTTCACGTCGCTGGCAAAAGCGATTACTTCGCGGACTATTGCCGACGCTACACCGATATGCCCATGCTGGTACGTATTGTCAAGCAAGGCGATCACTACGTGCCAGAGAGAATGTTGCGGGCTGATGAGTTCGAGGATGCACTGGGACAGGATAACAACGCATCCTGGAAAACCGTGGTGCTGGACGAGATCAGCGGCAAGCCTGTTGCGCCCATCGGATCGATTGGCTTTCGCTGGGGTCAGAAGGAAGACGGCGATGCGGGCAAGTGGAATATCAAAGAAGAGGATGCACAGGGCAACCCTATCCGTGCACGCCTATCACTTGTGCAGGATCATGATGAGGTTATTGACGTTGCTTTTCCCTATTTCGGTAACGCCGAAAGCACGCACTTTACCCATACCGGCCACGACAGCGTGCTGGCACGCCGGATAGGCGTAAAAAAGATTGCCACACGCAATGGCCAAGTGCTTGTCGCCACAGCCTACGACTTATTCATTGCCAACTATGGCGTGGATCAGGGGTTAGGCGGTGATAACGTTGCGGCGAGCTTTGACGACGATATACCTTACACTCCCGCCTGGCAGGAAAAAATCACAGGCGTCAACCGGCGAGACGTCATCGCCGTCGCCCGCGAGTTTGCCGAAAATGCCCACAAGACGGAAGGCAAATCGATGATTATCATCGGTGCCGGCTTGAACCACTGGTTCAATATGGACATGAGCTATCGGTCGGCAATCAATCTGCTGGTCATGTGTGGCTGCGTAGGTAAGTCGGGTGGCGGGTGGTCTCATTATGTGGGTCAAGAAAAACTACGACCACAGACAGGATGGCTGCCCCTGGCCTTCGCCACGGATTGGCATCGTCCGCCAAGGTTCATGAATGGTACATCGTATTTCTATGCCCACACCGATCAGTGGCGCTACGAAACAATGAAGGCCTCCACTCTTTTGTCGCCTCTGGTAGACAAGCGGGAGTTCCCGGAAAACCCGATAGACTATAACGTTCAGGCTGAACGCATGGGATGGTTGCCTACAGCCCCGCACTTCTTTACCAACCCTCTGGAGATTGGAAAAGCGACGGCTAGTGGCGACCCTGCAGCCTATGTTGCCAGCGGGCTCAAGGACGGTTCCATCAAAATGGCCTGTACCGACCCAGACGCGCCAGAAAATTTTCCGCGCAATATGTTTATCTGGCGCTCCAATCTGCTGGGCTCGTCGGGCAAGGGGCACGAGTATTTTCTCAAACACTTGCTGGGCGCCAAACATGGCGTGCAAGGTAAAGACCTGGGTGCTAGCGGGGGAGTACGACCGCAGGAGGTCGTATGGCACGACCAGGCGCCCGAAGGTAAGCTCGATCTAGTTGTCACGCTCGACTTTCGTATGTCAACCACCTGTCTGTATTCTGACATCGTATTGCCGACAGCGACCTGGTACGAAAAGGATGACATGAATACATCCGACATGCACCCGTTTATTCATCCTCTCTCGACTGCTGTCGATCCGGCATGGCAGTCGAAAAGCGATTGGGACATATATAAAGGCATTGCAAAGCGGTTTTCTGAGTTAACAGAAGGGCATCTCGGGCAAGAACGCGATGTGGTGCTTTTTCCACTCCAGCACGACAGCGTGGGCGAAATATCGCAGGCGGGTGACATTGTCGATTGGGGCAAGGGAGAATGCGATCCGATCCCCGGCAAGACCATGGCGAATGTCATAACTGTAGTGCGCGATTACCCTAACACCTATAAAAAATTCACTTCAGTCGGCCCCCTGCTCGACACGCTTGGCAACGGCAGCAAAGGCATCACCTGGCAGACCGGCGAAGAAATCGAACTGCTGCGTGGTCTGAACCACACCGTGCAGGAAGAAGGCATTTCGAAAGGCCGACCGCAAATCTACTCTGGCATTGACGCGGCCGAAGTCGTGCTATCTCTCGCACCCGAAACCAACGGGGCAGTGGCAGTCAAAGCCTGGGAAGCAGTGTCCAAAATTACCGGACTGGACCATACGCATTTGGCCCGCAGTCGTGAAGACGAAAAAATCCGCTTTCGCGACATTCAGGCCCAGCCTCGTAAGATCATTAGCTCTCCAACCTGGAGTGGCATCGAGTCCGAGCATGTTTCGTACAATGCGGGATATGTGAACGTTCATGAGTTCATCCCGTGGCGTACCTTGTCGGGCCGCCAGCAGCTCTATCAGGACCACCGCTGGATGCGCGATTTCGGTGAGTCGCTTTGTGTCTACAAGCCGCCCCTGGATACACGTAGTACGCTGGGCATGGAAGGTACCCATTCGAATGGCAACCCAGAAATCGCGCTGAACTTCCTGACGCCTCACCAGAAATGGGGTATACACAGCACTTACACCGACAATCTCTTGATGCTGACATTGTCGCGCGGCGGGCCTATCGTCTGGCTATCCGAAGTTGATGCACAGAAAATAGGCGTGGTCGACAACGACTGGATCGAAGCGTTCAACGTGAATGGCGCACTCACTGCCCGCGCTGTCGTCAGCCAGCGCATCCCCAAAGGCGCTGTATTTATGTACCATGCGCAGGAAAAAATCATCAACACGCCCGGGTCCGAAGTGGCTGGCGTACGTGGTATTCACAACTCCGTTACTCGCATTATTCCCAAGCCTACCCACATGATAGGTGGCTATGCACAACTGGCCTATGGCTTCAATTACTACGGCACGGTTGGCTCAAACCGGGATGAGTTCGTCATTGTTCGGAAAATGAGCACCATAGACTGGAAAGATGAGTCTACCCCCGCTTCTGTACTGTCAGACAGCGAAGCGGCAAGGCATACGCATACGCTCAAGCACGGTGCCCCCACCCTGACCATGGCCGAAAAAGAAACGGGAGACGACAAATGAAGATCCGCGCACAGATCGGCATGGTAATGAATCTGGACAAGTGCATTGGATGCCATACTTGTTCGGTAACCTGTAAAAACGTATGGACCTCGCGAGAAGGCGTGGAG
>JBOIGK010000090.1:0-2071 GCA_050742695.1 Advenella sp.
GGCTATGGCTATCTTGAAGACTATCCGGTACAGCGCTTTTACCGTGACGCCCGCATCACCCAGATTTACGAGGGGACCAGCGAAGTACAGCGCATGATCATCACCCGCGGACTGGTTGACTATACCGGGTTTTGCCCCTGAGATCGCTTGCATTTGTCCTAAACGCGGGTGTAAGGTAAAAATGGTATCATCGCCAATCTGCAGGGAGCCCGTTATGGAAGATGAAAAAAAAACCGATGCCAGCGAAAAAAGCAATGAAAGCGTGGGGCCTGCCGGTCCCCGTGGGAATGTAAAAGACCAGCAGGGCGGCGCCGCGGCTGCAGGCGATGCCGGCAACAAGGCGAGTGTTCAGGTAGGCGATAATCTGGCGAACAAGGCGGGCGAGCGGGCCGACAGTGTTGCGGGCGATAACGTTGCCGCCACCCCCGCCGCAGCCACAGCGGAAGCCTCCGGCGCCCCACAAAAGAAGGCGGGAACGACCTCTGCGGCAGCCAAGTCGGCCAGCGCCGATAGCAATTCGGGCGTGGTGGCATCTGTGGAATATGTGCGCGGTCAACGTCACGCCGTCATTGCACCCGAAAAAATTGCTGGCTACAAGCGCGATGCAGATCACCTGCTATGGACGGGCCTGAAAGATCCGTCTGACGAAGATTTGCGCATGACCTGTAAAAACCTGTCTTTCAGCAAGCTGGCGACCAAGGAAATCGTCAAGCGCCATTACCGTCCGAAAGTAATTGACTATGGCGACTATATTCTGATTGTCGCTGTGACCATCTCGCGCGAAAACAAGAAAATCGTCTATGGCGAGATGCAGATGATTTTCGGGCAGAGCTTTATTCTTACCGTCAGGCGGGGCGAAGCTATGACCAATACACCCTTGCGCAAGCGTCTTGAGGGCTCGCCCGATTTGATTGCCCGGGGCAGTGATTTCGTGGTGGCCGAAATACTGGATGGGCTCGCAGACAGCTACCTGATGCTGGCTGGCAGTTTCGAAGTCGACGTTGAGCAACTGGAGCAGAAAATGATTCTGCATGGCTTTCGTGAATCCGATGTGCGCAAGCTCTACAAGATGCGGCGTGATTTATTGCGTGTGCATACGTCCATTGCACCTGTCATTGAAATCTGCACCCGCATGTCGGTGGTCAACCTGGCCTTTGTGGAGCAGGACTCACAGGGGTATTATCGTATTGTTGCCGACCGGGTTGCGCGGATTGATGACCAGATGAACGCCTTGCGCGAATCGCTGGCCTTTGCCTTTGAAGCCAGCCAGATGATTGCCCAGGCGCACCAGACCGACATTACCAAAAAACTGGCTTCCTGGGCGGCGATACTGGCCGTGCCTACCGCCATTGCCGGGATCTATGGCATGAACTTTACCAATATGCCGGAATTGAACTGGACCTATGGCTATCCGTTGATCATGCTATTGATGTTCCTGATTTGCGGCCTGCTGTTTCGTCAGTTTCGCAAGACCGGCTGGCTGTAAATCCCCATGCTAATGATGAGGTGAGCGTGCGTTTATGAGCAATCTCATTCATAATATCTCAGAGAGTGTCCGGTTTGGTGTTACCCCGCCAGACCCGGTACGGTAACGATATGCTGCCGACAAAAATAGCAGCCATCGGCCAACGAAGCGGAGAAAAATTTTGAGCGATGCAGCAGTGTTTGATTATATTGTTATCGGATCCGGGATTGCCGGCGCCTCTTTTGCATATCAGCTGTCGCAGCGACCGGGCACGATTCTGGTGCTCGAGCGCGAGGCGCATGCAGGATACCATTCAACGGGGCGCTCTGCCGCCATGTTCATTGAAACCTACGGGCCGTCGCAACTGCAGGCTCTGACCCGCGCCTGTCGGTCATTTTTCGAGAATGCCCAGTCCAGTGGCTTTTCCGAGCATCCGGTGCTGCATCCCAGGGGCTGCATCTATGTGGCAACCCATGCGCAAAAAGAAATTCTTGACAGCACCTATCGTGAGCTGCTTGCCCGTGCCCCGAATGTCGAATGGCTGACCGCGGCGCAGGTCCTGGAACGTGTGCCGTGTATGAAGCCGGACGATCTATACGGCGGCAT
>JBOIGK010000091.1:0-3114 GCA_050742695.1 Advenella sp.
TTGCAGGATAAGCCGGCGACCTGGATTACGGCTTTTCATTTGCCGGAACAGCAGGCCGCATTTACCCAGGAAGTGGTCAGTCAATTTCCGAACATCACGGTATTTGATGTATCCGGTATCTTGCGCCAGTTACAGACCATTCTCGATAGCGTGGCGGCGGCGGTGCAGTTTCTTTTTGTCTTTACGCTGGCAGCCGGCGTTGTCGTGCTCAGCACTGCGTTTCTTTCTACCCAGGATGAACGGATGTACGAAGCGAGCCTGCTACGGGCCATGGGCGCCACTTCGCGGCAACTGGATCAGGCGCAGCGCAGCGAACTGATCGTGATTGGCGTGGTGTCGGGAACGCTGGCTGCAGCCTTTGCAATACTGATTGCCCAGTTGCTGGCGGTGCAGGTGTTTGACATCACGCTGCGCACCGGTATCATGCCATGGATAAGTGGCATCATACTGGGGATTATCGCGTCGTGGGCCGGGGGTAAAATGGCCTTGCGTGCTGTAAAAAATACACCCCCGCTGCTCATTTTACGGAGTGCCGACTAATGGCAAGACTATTGAATATAGTGGAAAACCTGGACACCACAACGACCTTTTATGACCAGATCGGCGGCCAGACCGGTTTGCATGCCCTGGTGGAACGCTTCTATGATCTGATGGACATTGAAGATGATTTCAAGGCCCTGCGCGCTGTGCATGGCGACTCGCTCGAACATGCACGTGAAAAGCTATTCCTGTTTCTGAGCGGCTATTTGGGTGGCCCCGACCGGTATATCGAAAAATTCGGCCATCCCATGTTGCGGGCCCGGCACCTGCCGTTTGCCATTGGCATCCAGGAACGTGACGAATGGGTTGCCTGCATGGGGCGCGCCATGATCGATTGCAATGTACCGGCGCCGCTGCAGGAGCATTTGCTGCACTCGTTCTTTGGCGTAGCCGACTGGATGCGGAACAAAGATGGCTGATTCCGATTTTCACAGTACCCACCGGCCGGGTCGCCAGATGCATCATGGTATTCGTGTTCACCCCGATTTTCCGATTCCGGCTCGCATTGAAATTTTCACGCCCCGAACCTGGGGCGAGAAAGCGACCAAGGTCTCGGATGGGGGGCGCAATACTGCCTGGTATCTGTGCACTCCCTGGGGGCAAGCCGTGTTGCGTCACTATCATCGCGGCGGCCTGATCAGCCGGTTTGTAGACGAACGTTATTTATGGGTATCCGAGGAAACCACCCGTTCGTTTGCCGAGTTTGCGCTGCTGAACGAGCTGCATGCCCAGGGCCTGCCTGTGCCGCGAGCCATGGCCGCTTCCTATCAGCGACGCGGCGTTACCTACCGCGCTGCCATCATGACCGAGAGACTGCACAATACTGTGTCACTGGCGCAGGCAATCGGTCAGGCAGGGCCGGCCAGTATCAAACTGGTCGGGCCTGTGAGCGCCGCCATTCGTCAGCTGCATGATGCCAATGTCTATCACGCGGATCTGAACGCGCACAATATTCTGGTGGATGATGCGCAGAAAATCTGGCTGATCGACTTCGATAAGTCATCGCGCCGGACTATGACCAGGGCGCTGCGCGAGCAGTCGCTTGAACGCCTTGGCCGCTCGCTGCAAAAGCTGCTTGGAGAGCAGGGCGTCATTTTTTCGGGACAGCTGCAACAGCAATATCAGCAAAGCTGAAAAAATCGGTGACCCAGGCGAAAAATGCCTTTATTATTTCCTTTTTTTCTAACCTGATTTGGGGAAACCGCAATGAAACCGTCCTCTGTCCGTCGCCTTGTTCTCGCGCTGTCCCTGGCCTGCACCGCAAGTGTTGTTCATGCTGCCGAAGAAAAGGTGCTGAATGTCTACAATTGGGCTGAATACAGCGCGCCGGACACGATTCCGGGTTTCGAAAAGCAAACCGGTATCAAAGTGCGCTACGACACATATGATACAAACGATATTTTGCAGGCCAAGCTGCTTACCGGAAAGTCCGGCTATGACGTGGTTGTGCCCTCAACCCATTATGCCTCGCGCCAGATCGCAGGCGGTCTGTTCCAGAAACTGGACAAATCAAAAATACCCAACTGGAAAAATCTTGACCCGGCCATCATGGAACTGGTTGCGCAGGTCGATCCGGGTAATCAGTATCTGGTGCCCTGGGGCTACGGAACCAACGGTATCGGTCTGAATGTGACCAAGGCCAAAGCCGCCCTGGGTGAGGGCGCGGAACTGGGCAAGTGGGAAACGCTGTTCGATCCGGAAAATGCCAAAAAACTGCAGTCTTGCGGCATTTCGATTCTGGATGAGGCTGCGCAGGTATTTCCTGCGGTCTTGCATTATCTGGGCAAAGATCCCAATAGCGACAAGCCCGAAGATTACCAGGCGGCCCTGGACGTTCTGAAAAAAATCCGGCCTTATATCCGCCAGTTCAGTTCATCGGGCTATATCGATGAACTGGCTTCGGGCGACCTGTGCATGGTGTATGGCTTTTCCGGCGATGTCATGATTGCAGCCAGCCGTGCTAAGGAAGCCAAGAAAGATTACGTGATCGACTACTATATACCGGTTGGCGGGGCGCCCGCATGGTTTGACACCATGGCCGTGCCCAAGGACGCACCCCATCCGGAAAACGCCATGGCATTCATCAATTATATTGAAGAGCCCAAGGTGCATGCGGCCATTACCAACAATATGTTCTACCCCAATGCCAACAAGGCGGCACGCGAATTCGTCAACAAGGAAATCGCCGACAACCCCATGATCTACCCAGGTGCTGACGTGGCCAAGACGCTGTTTGTCATCAAAGCCCAGCCGATCAAAATCGCGCGCCTGCAGACCCGTTTGTGGGCTGAGCTCAAGGCAGGGAAATAAGATGGCCGAGCGGCATTTGTCGGCGGTAGCCAGCGACGCGGATGAATTCGTCAAGCTGGTTGATGTCGTCAAGATTTTTGGCGATACCGTTGCCGTGCAGTCGGTCAATCTGACTGTGCGGCGCAACGAGATATTTGCGTTGCTGGGCAGTTCTGGTTGCGGCAAGTCAACCTTGCTGCGCATGCTGGCCGGTTTTGAAGCGCCAACCTCGGGCAAAATTCTGCTGGACGGGACTGATCTGACCGGTATCGCACCGTATAAGCG
>JBOIGK010000092.1:0-3898 GCA_050742695.1 Advenella sp.
TTGGGTTCAATTTTTACCAGTTCGGCCAGCGGGTCCTGCAGGCGGCGGGCAATGGAAACCGCGCCACGCAGGCTCACATCCATATCGGGAAATTCCTTGGATGCCAGTTCCGAGGCTGAGTACACAGAAGCACCGGCTTCGGAGACAACGATTTTGCGCAGTCCTGCATTGGGCAGGGCTTCGATCAGTTCGGCAGCCAGCTTCTCGGTCTCGCGTGAGGCCGTACCATTGCCGATGGCAATCAATTCGATCTTGTGCTTATTGACCAGCGCCGCCAGCGTGGCCAGCGACCCGTTGCGATCGCGACGCGGCTCAAACGGATAGATGGTGGCGGTATCGAGCACTTTGCCGGTTTTGTCGATGGCTGCCACCTTGACGCCGGTGCGAATGCCCGGGTCCAGGCCCAGCACCGATTTGGGGCCGGCCGGTGCAGCAAGCAGCAGGTCTTTCAGGTTCGCGGCAAAAACGCGGATAGCTTCGGCCTCGGCCTCTTCGCGCAGTTTGGTGATGAATTCGGACTCGAAGGCGGTGAGCATTTTCACGCGCCATGTCCAGCGTGCTACATCAGCCAGCCATTTGCCGCGGGCACTGGCTGAAGGCGAATAATCGGCATCCAGTTCCAGAAAACGGCTGATGCGTTCTACGCAGGGATGGGGCACCAACGCATCCTGTTCATCGCTCAGGCCGATGCGCAAATCAAGTGCGCCTTGCTGGCGGCCGCGCAGCAGGGCCAGCACGCGATGCGAGGGCAGGCTGCGGATGGATTCGCGAAAATCGAACCAGTCGCGAAAATTGGCGCCTTCTGCTTCTTTTCCTTCAATAACCTTGGAGTACAGAAAGCCATGCTGGCCCAGGTAGTCGCGCATATCTGCAACCAGGTCCGCATTCTCCGAGAACTGTTCAGCCAGGATGTCCCGTGCGCCATCAAGGGCGGCGCGGGTATCTTTGACGCCGAGTTCTTCATTGACATAGTCCTGGGCTGCAACGAGCGGATCGGCATTACGCTCGGTCAGCAACAGGTCGGCCAGCGGTTGTAATCCTGCTTCACGGGCGATCTGGGCGCGCGTACGACGCTTGGGTTTGAAGGGCGCGTACAGGTCTTCCAGGCGCTGCTTGGTGTCGGCTGCCGCGATGGCTTCGCTCAGCTCTGGCGTGAGCTTGCCCTGACCGGTAATGGACTCGAGCACGGCGGCGCGGCGCGATTCCAGTTCCCTGACATAGGCCAGTCGCACTTCCAGGTTGCGCAAGACGGTATCGTCCAGGCCACCCGTGGCTTCCTTGCGATAGCGCGCGATAAACGGAACGGTCGCCCCGTCGTCAAGCAGCGAAACGGTTGCTTCAATCTGGCTGGCACGAACATTGAGTTCGGCAGCCAGCAATGCAATAATGCGCGCCGGGTCAACCAGCGGGGACGAGGCGGTAACAGAAGGAGAGGATGCGTTCATACTTAACGGTGATAATTAAACTTAACGCGACATTGTGCCATAAGCATCGCGGTTGGCGCAGCAGAACTGGAGTATGATGCCACATGTAAATGCCGCAAGGCGAGGTCGTAGGAAACGTTGTGCGAGTACTTGATTTTGATATTTCCGACTGGTTTGATCAGGAGGGACCGCTGGCGGCAGCGGTGCCCGGCTATACGCTGCGCGACGCGCAGATCCAGCTGGCGCAGGCCGTGGACGAGACGATAGCCTCGCATTCAGTGCTGGTGGCCGAGGCTGGCACCGGGACCGGTAAAACCTGGGCCTATCTGATCCCGGCGTTCCTGTCGGGCGGCAAGGTGCTTATCTCCACCGGGACCCGGACCTTGCAGGATCAGCTGTTCACCAAGGATGTCCCACGGGTTCGCGATGCCCTGGCCCTGCCGGTTCAGGTCGCGCTGCTCAAAGGGCGAAGCAATTACGTCTGTCATTATCATCTGGACCGCCTGGAGCAGGACGAGCGCGCGCTCAAGTCCAGGGATGAAGTCTCTCAGTTGCGGCAGATCCGCGTATTCGCATCACGCTCGCGCTCTGGTGACAAAACCGATTGTGGCCAGGTGCCGGAAGACGCCGACATCTGGAGCCGGGTTACGTCTACCCGGGAAAACTGTCTTGGCCAGGACTGCCCCAACGTCAAGGAGTGCTTTTTGCTTAAGGCACGCAGGCAGGCGCAGGAAGCTGATGTGGTCGTCATTAACCACGCCCTGTTTTTTGCCGATCTGGTGTTGCGTGAAGAAGGCATTACCGACCTGTTGCCCGCCGCCGATGCGGTGGCATTCGATGAAGCGCACCAGTTGCCCGACACGGCCACCCGTTTTATGGGCGATGTGGTCTATTCGGGCAACATTACCGATTTTCTGAAGTCTGCCGAAGTGGCGGCGCTGGCGTATGCGCGCGATAGCGCCAAATGGACCGAAGCCTGCCAGCGGGTATCTTATTACGTGAAAGATCTGCGTCTGGTGGCGGCGCCCATAGAAAAAATGCCCGGACGCAAGGCGACGTTTGATCAAATCCCCGAGGCCGATCGATTTTTTGAAATTCTGAACAAGCTTTATGACGAGTTGGTCACGCTGACCGGCATGCTCACAGCGGTGCAGGAGCGCCACCCCGATCTGGCGACTGCGGCAAAGTCGGGGACAGAGCTATGTGCTCGACTATACCGCTGGTCGCAACCGGTCATTTTGCCTGAAGGGGTGACCCGCGACAGCGCTGACCCGGCCGAGAACACGGCGCTGCGAACAGTGCCGCCGGCTCAATCCAAAGCCGGCAACGGCGTGGCCGAGCAACTGGTTCGCTGGGTCGAGGTGGGGCTGCATCACTTTCGTCTGCAGATGGCGCCGTTGTCGGTCGCCGATGCCTTCTCGCGCCAGCGGCGCAAGGATCAGGCCTGGATTTTTACCTCTGCAACCTTATCGGTCTACAAGGATTTCACGCATTACACTCGTCAGCTCGGGCTCTATGGCGCCCGTACCGAAAGATGGGAGTCTCCTTTTGACTACCAGGATCATGCCATGCTGTATGTGCCTGACCATTTGCCCGAGCCGCAGTCACCCGATTTTCAGAAGCAGTTCGTCGCAACGCTGATCCCGTTGATCCAGGCCAGCCCGGGCGGCGTGCTGGTATTGTGCACCACCTTGCGTGCCGTCGATAATTTGTCCGCCATGCTTGTCGAGGCCTTTGATACGCATTTCATTGAGCGGCCGGTATTGCGTCAGGGCGAAAGCTCGCGAGGCACGTTGCTGGAACAGTTTCGTCAGTTGAAGAACGCGGTGCTGGTAGGCAGCGCCAGTTTCTGGGAAGGGATCGATTTGCCGGGCGATATGCTTACCCTGGTGGCGATTGACAAACTGCCTTTTGCGCCACCCGATGACCCGGTGCTTGAAGCGCGTATCAAGGCCTGTCGCGAGTCGGGCGGTAACCCGTTTTTTGAGTATCAATTGCCCAGTGCTGCTATTGCCCTGAAGCAGGGGGCTGGCCGTCTGATTCGAACCGAAAAGGACTGGGGGCTGCTGGTGGTCGGAGATCGGCGACTGGTCGAGAAACCCTACGGGAAACTATTGTGGCGCGGTTTGCCGCCGTTTCGTCGCACCCGCAAGCTTGACGAAGCCACCGCGTTTCTGAAAACCCATGCAAAGGATATTGCACTGCCGCAAGGCGACGACACAGTGTCGTAGCGTCATTTGCAACAGAGGTAGTAAAAAACAGGGCGACCCATGGGTCGCCCTGTTTTTTTTTGCAGGTAATCTGTCCGGTCTGTCTTAATTGAAGACGCGTGTCGGATTCAGCCAAGAGAACCAGCCACCGCTACTTTCCAGACCTTGTTCATAGTATTTGCTGTTAGGGTAGTTCTGATCCAGAATCCGTTTTGCATCATTGGCCTGATCGGGCATGCCAAGTTGCTGGTACGACTGCATCAT
>JBOIGK010000093.1:0-2444 GCA_050742695.1 Advenella sp.
GCTTTTGTGCCCTTCGAATTTAAGCAGGACGGCAAATATGTGGGTTTCGACGTTGAATTGTGGGATGCGCTGGCCAAGGATATGGGCGTTAAATACCGCCTTCAGCCTATGGATTTCAACGGCATCATTCCCGGTCTGCAGACCAAGAATATCGACGTGGCGCTCGCTGGCATCACCATTAAGGATGAGCGCAAAAAGGTCGTTGATTTCTCTGATCCTTATTACGAAAGCGGTCTGGCCATCCTGACATCGGTCAAGAACAAGGACACGATCAAAACGGCCAAGGATCTGGCCGGCAAGGAAGTGGCGGCAAAAACAGGAACTGCGACTGTTGATTTCCTGAAAAAGGAAGTGCCCGAAGCCAAGGTAAAACTGTTCCCCAATATCGACAACGCGTTTCTTGACCTGGCCACCGGCCGTGTCGATGCAGTCGTGCACGATACTCCCAACGTACAATATTACGCCAATACCGGCGGCAAGGGTAAGGTCCTGGTGACCGGCTCCTTACAAAGCGGCGACTTCTATGGCATTGCCTTTTCCAAAGGCAGCGACCTGGTCGAGAAAGTTAACGCGTCACTCAAGAAACTGAAAGAGAATGGCGAATACGACAAAATCTATACCAAATGGTTTGGTCAGGCAGTGAAGTAATTGCCTGCGCTCCCCATGTATGACAATACATTGCGGGTGCTGCATCGCCGAAATAGCAATCCGGTGATTGTCTCCATGCGGATACAGTCACCGGATTTTGCTTTTTGCGGTCACAATATTCAAACAGGACTCACACATGGATTTTGACTTTTCCGTTGTTCAAGACGCGCTGCCCAGCCTGATGGCGGGCACCTGGGTCACAATCAAGATTACATTCTGGGGGCTTTTTGGCGGGGTGCTGCTCGGCGCTATCACAGGTGTGATCAGGGCCTACATTCCGTCCCTGTTTTGCGCCGAAACCATTCGCCGCAATCCGGTCGCCGGCATCCTTGGCCCGCTTCTGAGCCTGCTGGCTCAGCTTTATGTACTGGTGGTACGGGGCACGCCCATCGTAGTGCAGGTGATGTTCATCTATTTTGCCTTGCCGTTGCTCATGGACCTGCGCGTGGACGGCATGTCTGCCGCCATTGCCACCTTGATTATCAATTCCGGGGCGTATATTGCAGAAATCGTGCGCGGCGCGCTGCAGTCGGTTCCCAAGGGGCTGTTCGAGGCCGGGCAATCCATGGGCCTGTCCTTTCACAGGATTCTGCTCAAGATTATCTGGCCGGTCGCGTTTCGCCGCATGATCCCCGCATTGGGCAACCAGTGCATTATCAGTCTGAAGGACTCCTCGCTCTTTATCGTGATCGGCGTGGCCGAGCTGACCCGTCAGGGCCAGGAAATCATGGCCGCCAACTTTCGCGCGGTGGAAATCTGGGGCGCTGTCGCCGTCATTTACCTGATTCTGAACGGGCTGATCGCATTGGCCCTGAAAATCATGGAACACAGGATGCGTAACGTATGAGTATGGTCACATTTGAAAACGTCGTCAAAAAGTTTGGCGACAATACGATTTTGAACGACATCAGCCTGAGTATTGAAAAGGGCGAAGTAGTGGTGGTAGTCGGGCCTTCCGGTTCGGGAAAGAGCACGTTCTTGCGCTGCATCAACGCCCTGGAAACCATCCAGGAAGGCGATATCCGGGTGGGCGAGCTCAGTGTGCGCGGCACTCAGGCTGAGGTGCGCGAGCTGCGTCGCGAAGCAGGTATGGTGTTTCAGCAGTTCAATCTTTTTCCACAACTGACGGCGCTGGAAAACGTCATGTTCGGTCCGCTGGAGTCGCGTGGTGTATCCAAGCAGCAGGCGCGTACCGAAGCCATCGCATTGCTGGACAAGGTCGGACTGGCTGAAAGAATGAACCATTATCCGAGCGAACTGTCTGGCGGCCAGCAACAACGGGTGGCCATTGCCCGTTCGCTGGCGGTCCGGCCGCTGCTGATGCTGTTTGACGAACCGACCTCGGCACTGGATCCTGAGCTGCGCCATGAGGTGCTCAAAGTGATGAAAGATCTGGCCGAAGAGGGCATGACGATGGTGGTGGTGACGCACGAAATGGATTTTGCCAGAAAGGTCGGCAGCCGCCTGCTTTTTATCGATAATGGCAAAATTGCGCACGATGGTAAACCGGCAGAGCTATTGTCTTCACCGCCAAGTCAGCGTTTGAAAGATTTTCTGCAGCATGTGGTGTAAATTACAAGGTTCCCCCGTTTTTTCCAGGAAGTAGTCAGAAATGCCCCAATATCGTTCCAAAACCTCGACCCATGGTCGTAATATGGCCGGTGCGCGTGCCTTGTGGCGCGCCACAGGCATGAAAGACGGCGATTTCGGCAAGCCGATCGTTGCCGTGGTTAACTCTTTTACCCAGTTTGTTCCGGGGCACGTGCACCTGAAGGACATGGGGCAACTGGTTGCAC
>JBOIGK010000094.1:0-3476 GCA_050742695.1 Advenella sp.
GGGCTCAATTACCAGGGCGTGCTATGTGTCGACTTCTTTGTTCTGTCCGACGGTCGTTTGATTGCAAACGAAATAGCCCCACGTCCGCACAACAGCGGCCACTACACGATGGATGCCTGTGTCACCAGCCAGTTTGAACAGCAGGTGCGTGTCATGACCGGCATGCCGCTGGGCGCGACAGACCTGCTCACGCCAGTGGTCATGCTCAATATCCTGGGCGACTGCTGGTTCAATGGCAATGCCAGCCATGCGCGGGAACCGCAATGGCACGACATTCTCGCCATCCCCGGAGTATCGTTGCATCTTTACGGCAAGGATGAGCCGCGCCCGGGACGCAAGGTCGGACATATCAACGTTGTGGGCGCGACCATCGAGCAGGCCAAGGAACGGGCACGGGATGTGATTCGTAAAATGGGAATTCGCACCGTTTTGTCCTGACCGGCTTTAACCCTATACCTATACCATGTAATCTCAAGAGGCAGTCCAGGCAACCCCGGATTGCACCCGATGACCACGCGACACAGACCCTTTCCATGACCGATATGACAAGCTCGATTGACCATGCCGCACGTGTTTTGAACGAAGGCGGCTTGGTGGCGCTGCCTACCGAGACGGTTTATGGTCTGGGCGCCGACGCTGAGAGTGCGCAGGCCGTGGCCAAAATATACCTGGCCAAGCAGCGGCCAGCCAACCATCCACTCATTGTCCATATCGCGCCGGAGGCGGATCTGACCTATTGGACGCGGGACCTGCCGGCAGAAGCGCAAAAGCTGATGCAGGCGTTTTGGCCGGGACCATTGACGCTGATTCTGCCGAAAAACCCGGCCATTACCGATGTGGTGACCGGTGGACAGGACAGTATCGGTCTGCGATGCCCTTCGCACCCGGTTGCATTGACGCTGATCCGCGCTTTCGCCCGTCTGCGTCCCTCGGGGCAGGCTGGTATTGCCGCGCCTTCTGCCAACCGGTTCGGTCATGTGTCTCCGACCAAAGCTCAGCACGTACGCGACGAATTTCCCCAGGAATGCGCCGCTGGCATGCCGGTGCTCGAAGGTGGCGATACCGACATCGGCATTGAGTCGACGATTGTGGACGTCTCGCGCATTGCGCAGGGTATGCCGGTCGTACTGCTTCGTCCTGGGCATATTTCCGCCGCGCAACTGGCGCAGGTACTGGGCTATACCCCGGCCAGCCCGGACGCTGCGGTACCTCGTGCCTCGGGCACGCTCAAAGCCCATTATGCGCCGCAAACCCGGCTCAGCCTGTTCGACAACATAAACCTGGAAGACCTGCTGGCCGCTCGTCCCGGGCACGAGCGCTGGGCCATCTATGCGTTTGACGCGCCGCCACCGGTCCTGCCTGCACAGTTGCAGTGGCACCAGGTGTCTTCTGACCCGGTTCGCTATGCGCATGATCTGTATGCGCTGCTGCGCGAGGCGGACCAGCAGAATCTGGACCATTTGCTGATCCAGCGCCTGCCCGCGGACGAGCGGTGGGATGCGGTTGCCGATCGCCTGCAGCGCGCTGCCGCCGCTTTTGAATAAAGCAATTGCGACCGAGTAATTGGCCAGGAATGCTTTATATTCCAATCTGTTACGCGAATCGCAGCAGTTTATTCTGGAAAACGCACGGCCGCTTTGCCAGTTAGCCTAAACCGGATTATGATGATTCTATTGGAATCTCCGGAACGCAATATGTTAGAAATCAAGAATCTTCAGGAAATGGTGGATGTGCGTAGGGATATCCACGCGCACCCCGAACTGGCTTACGAAGAAAACCGCACCGCACAGGTCATTTGCCGCAAGCTCAAGGAATGGGGCATTCCTTACGAAGCAGGCATCGGCAAAACCGGTGTGGTTGCAACCATCCGGGCAGGTAGCGCCGACAAGGCCATTGCTTTGCGCGCCGATATGGACGCGCTGCCCATGCAGGAAGAGAACCGCTTTGCGCACCGTTCGCAGCATGATGGCAAAATGCATGGCTGCGGCCACGATGGGCATACCACCATGCTGCTTACTGCGGCGCATTATCTGAACGAGACGCGCAATTTCGACGGTACGGTTCACCTGATATTCCAGCCAGCTGAAGAGGGTGCCGCGGGCGCCAAAGCAATGCTGGACGACGGGTTGCTGGAACGGTTTCCCTGCGAGGCCATTTTCGGCATGCACAATTGGCCTGGGCTACCCGAAGGGGCATTCGGCTATCGCAGTGGTCCGCTGATGGCCTCCAGCAATGTGTTTAGAATCACCGTTTCAGGAAAGGGCGGTCACGCGGCAGCGCCCGCCGATTGCGCCGATCCGGTTCCGGCGATTGCCCAGATTGCGGTGGCGTTGCAGACTATCGTATCGCGTTCGGTTCGTCCCATTGATCCTGCGGTCTTATCCATTACGCAAATTCATACCGGGTCGGCCAATAACGTGATTCCCGATAGTGGTTGGCTGGCCGGCGCGGTACGCTGTTTTTCCGATGACGTGATCGACGTGATGGAAAAACGTATGCGCGAGCTGGCCACGCAGATTGCCAGCAGTTTTGGCTGTACCTGCGAAGTAGAGTTCGATCGCAGATATCCGCCATTGGTAAACACGCCCGACGAAACCGAGTTCTGCCGCCAGGTCATGGAGTCGCTGTATGGTGATCGCAGTGCCGAAATGGTGCGCGAGAACGTGCAGGTCATGCCCTCCGAAGACTTCTCCTTTTTCTTGCGCGAACGGCCAGGCAGTTATGTCTTTCTGGGAAATGGCGAGGGCAACCACCGCGAGCCGGACCACGGCCTGGGACCCTGCATGCTGCACAACCCGAGCTATGATTTCAACGACAATCTGATCCCGATCGGCGCCAGTTACTGGATTCGCCTGACAGAAATGTATCTGGCGGCCAAAGCCGCCTGACACCACCCCTATAATTATTCCCGGTACGGATGCGATCGGGAGTGACTGCCTGCGATCATGACGATGTATGCAATTGGCAAATGCAAAAAGGTAGGAGCCAAGGTAACGTGCATCGTCAGGTGGTCATTCGACCACCGTCATGGGTACCGTTTCTTGCATTTCCAGTATTTCTCACATTCGGCTGGCGATTGCTTCACGCAAGGCAAACCCTGCTGCCGTTACTGCGTTTTACCCACAAATTGAAGAGTTGCCGGATGCTTGAATCGCTCTGGTGACAAAATTCTGTTGTCATTATAGCATTTGGAAACGAGGATTGTTTTAATGACTTGGCAAAATCCGCTGATCAACGTTACCATGATATCGAGTCTGGTGTATTACCAAGGAGCTTGTTCAATGCGATCGTTGTTACGGTATATAGTACTTGCGGCTTTGCTGGCAAGCGGACAGTCTGTTATTGGAGCAGGCCTGCAGGTGACGCCCATTGTCCTGGATATCAAGCAGACACAAAAATCCGATGGCTTGTGGCTGACCAATACTTCAAATGCCGCAATGGACGTGCAGGTTCGGGTATTTGAATGGGTGCAAAAT
>JBOIGK010000095.1:0-5599 GCA_050742695.1 Advenella sp.
CGATTGCGTGATCAGGTAAAGGCGCCCTGCTCCATGTGCCTTGCCCCGCTAACACCCGTTCCAATCGCCAACAATCGAGGCCGGCCGATCACCCGTGGCGCTACGGGTGTTCAACGCCACAAGCTGGCCCGCACGCAGCCGGCCGCAGGCCGGAAATCCCTGGACAAAGGCGACCGCCCATGCCATAGAGCATGAATTTATTTAATCACGCCGCACACCATGCGTCCACCGCCACCGCCGAGCGCCTTGGGGTGGTCTGAATAGTTATCGCCGCCCTCATGAATCATGAGCGCATGCTGCTGCACGTCGGACAAGGCTTTGAGTCGCGGAGCCAGCACCGGGAATGTCGAGGTGCCATCGGCTGCGACAACCAGCCCTGGCAAGTCGCCCAAATGGCCCTGCTCACTATACGGTCCTTCATGCTTGCCCGTTTTCTTCGGATCCAGATGGCCGCCGGCAGCCTGGGCTGGCACCGTTTTGCCGTCTTTGTCAGCAGCATCACAACTGGCATTCTCGTGAACGTGAAAACCGTGCACGCCGGGTTCAAGCCCTTTGATATCGGGTGTAAAGAGCAAGCCAAAAGGTGTCTCGCTGATGGTCACCTGGCCCATTGCCTTGCCCGCCCCCGAGGTGGTCGCCTCGTTCATGGTCACTTTCAGTTCGGCGGCACCGGCTACGGATATCATTCCTGTACATAACATGCCTGCCAGTAACAATTTTCCCAATCTCATGGCGTACTCCCTCAATGAAAATCAACAAAGTAAAAGGCTAACATCCAAAACGAAGCGATCAAATGAATGTTTCAATTGCTTATAACTGGATGCAAATTTGTCATGAACACCAGCATCAATAACAACTGTAAACGGCAACTGTTAATGGCAACTGTCATTGCACACAAATTGTGGTCTGGCGCGCAGGCCAAAAGGCGAACCGAAGATACCGGTTGCTTGCCGGCACCCTGAATTTTTCTGGCGCGACTATCAGAAAAGAAAAGTCTGGGTTTCAAAAAGACAAAGCATACGCCAAGGGTTTTACCTGTGTGGATTACTGTATATATCCGGTCTAATAGCTAAAAAATAAGGTGGGAGCAACATGAGTTCGGATTCAATCCTGATCGCTTTGCTGGACGGTCTGTCATACGCCGGCCTGCTCTTTCTGGTATCACTCGGGCTTACGCTGATCTTTGGCGTGATGGGGTATTAGAACGTGGCCAAGGAGCGTTCTATGCATACGGCGGGTACGCGGCAACAACACTCATCGCCGTTTATGCAACAACAGAGTCGGCAATCCAGCCATTGCTCTGGCTGTATCTGGAGGCCCATTATCATGGGCTCGGTTGTCCAATGCGTGCTGATTCGCTGAACCCATGGTTACGCCCTCGTCTGGCGCCGCGACTGGGCACCGAATATACCGAGGCCTTGAACCGGTTAAAACAGCTTGAGCCCGAGCTAAGCATCGTAATTACAGAATCGAATATCAAGCTGCTGGGAGATATTCCAAATCAGATATGGAATATTGAACGCGGAGAAATTAGCTTACATGAAAACCAAAGGACAACTGAAAATGCCGCAAATGATCATTAATGGACGCAAGACAAATGCAATATCAGGGCAGATGCTGGATGTGATTTCGCCGGTGGATGGTACCGTTTTCACCCAAATTCCACGAGGCGATGAGGCCGATGTCGACCTTGCGGTCAAGGCAGCCAGAATTGCGGCGGAAGGCCCCTGGAAAAAATTCACGGCACTCGAACGCGGTCGACTGCTGGTCAAATTAAGCGGATTGATTCTGGAGAATGCAGAGCAACTGTCCCAGCTGGAAGCCAAGGACACCGGCAAGGCTATTTCCTCTGCAAGAAATGATATCCAGGTGATGGCCCGTTATTTCGAGTTCTATGGCACCGCGGCCGACAAGGTGCACGGCGAGGTAATTCCCTTTTTGAACGGCTACTCGGTCCAGGCTATCCGGGAACCCCTGGGCGTGACTGCGCATATCATTCCCTGGAACTATCCGGCGCAAATGGTAGGCAGAAGTGTTGCGCCCTCTCTGGCCATGGGCAACGCATGCGTGGTCAAACCGGCAGAAGATGCCTGCCTGTCGGTGATCAGGGTTGCCGAACTGGCGCTGGAAGCGGGCCTGCCGGCCGGCGTATTCAATGTGGTCACCGGACTGGGAGAAGAAGCCGGCGCCAGCCTGTCGGCGCATGAAGACATTAACTTCGTTACCTTCACCGGCTCTAATGAAGTAGGCGTGCTGGTGCAGAAGGCAGCCGCAGAACATGCAGTCAAGTGCGTGCTGGAGCTGGGTGGAAAATCCGCGCACGTGGTGTTTAACGATGTCAATATGAAGTTGGCCGTCCCTGCCATTGTGAAAGGCATTATCGCCAACACCGGCCAGACCTGCACGGCAGGCAGCCGTCTGCTGATTCAGCGCGATATTTTCAACGAATTCATCGGCCTTGTTGCCGACGAATTTTCCAAAACAAAAGTGGGCACGCCAGACATGGATTTGCACTGCGGCCCGGTTATCAACAAATCGCAGTTTGACCGTGTCAACCGGTATCTGGAACAAGGTAAAAAAGACGGCCTGAAAATACTTGCGCAGGGACAGATCGAAGCCGGTGTTCCGGACGGGGGCTATTACGTGACACCGACCCTGTTTGTTGCCGACAACCATGACAGCGATCTGTTGATGCAGGAAATTTTTGGACCTGTCCTGGTTGCACTGGTTTTTGATACCGAAGAGCAAGCCGTGCATCTGGCAAACATTACCGATTACGGCCTGATGGCCGCCGTCTGGAGCGAGAACGGGGGTATCCAGCAGCGGGTAGCCAAAGAAGTGAAATGCGGACAAGTGTATATCAACGGCTTTGGGGCCGGCGGCGGTGTTGAACTGCCCTTTGGCGGCGTCAAGCGCAGCGGACACGGACGTGAGAAAGGCCTGGTTGCACTCGAAGAAATGAGCACGACCAAAACAATCATTCACTATCACGGTTAATCCACTTCACTTTATAAAGGAAGCATACAACATGGCTGTTCTGGATAATAAAATCGCTATTGTCACCGGTGCCGGCAGCGGGTTTGGCGAAGGCATTGCCACTGCTTATATCAATGAAGGCGCAAAAGTTATTGTGGCCGATATCAACGAAGCGGCCGCCTTGCGCGTTGCCGGCGCACTTGGGAACAATGCCAGTGCGTTTACCGTCGATGTTTCCAATGGCGAGCAGGTCCGGGCGCTGGTCGCCCATTGCGTGAGCACCTTCGGGGCCCCCGCTATCGTGGTCAATAACGCTGCCATTACCCACAAGAACCAGCCCATGCTGGATGTAGACGAGGCGATGTTTGACCGGATGTTCGACGTCAACGTCAAGTCGATTTACCATATGGCCCAGGCAGTGGTTCCGATTATGCGCCAGACAGGTGCCGGCGTCATTCTCAATATCGGCTCAACGGCAGGAATACGGCCGCGCCCTGGCTTAAGCTGGTACAACGCGTCCAAGGGCGCTGTCAATGTGCTGTCCAAATCCATGGCAGTCGAATTAGGCCCGGACAATATCCGGGTCAATGCAATTTGCCCGGTCATGGGTATCACCGGCATGTTCGAACTGTTCATGGGCCTGCCCGACACACCGGAAAATCGCGAGAAGTTCATTTCATCCATCCCGCTGGGCCGGTTTTCCACCCCCAAAGACGTGGCCGCGGCCGCCGTCTTTCTGGCCAGCGATGCTGCAGCCTTCCTGACTGGTATTGAACTGCCAGTCGATGGCGGCCGAACCGTGTAAAAAAAACGATGAACCACAAGCACTGCGCACGCTTAGCGCTCGGACAACAAACAGACAGCAAGTAACAATGCTGCGCCTCATCGGCATGAATATCAACGACGCCGGTCCGCAGCGTTTTTTTATGTTGTGTCGCAAGCGCGGGCGCTTGATGCATGGATCAAGGCATCTGCGCCATGTACGCGTCTACTGATCGCGTATTTTTGTACCTCGTGCATGCGGCAGGAAATGCCAGAAAATCGCTGCGGAGATAAAGCCAAAGCCGCCTGTCAGCGCGATACCGGCACCCAGTGACACCAGCGCGGTCATGCCGGACAGCAGAAAGGGGCCGGCGCTGCTGCCCACGTCGCTGATGAGCCGCCAAAGCCCCAGAAACTCAGTGCGCCCGTGATCGGGAGAGGCGTCCGCCCCCAACGTCATATTGATTCCCGAGCCAAAACCATTGCCCAGCCCCATCAATACAGCAACAGCTACAAATGGAATGAGGGTAGTCGCAAACGGCATCGCCGCGAACGATAGACCCATGATCAGGGTGCATGGCAAAGCAACCCATAACCGTCCCCATTCGTCCATGATCTTGCCAGCCGGATAAAACACCAGCATATCGCCGGCCGAAGAAATGCCGAATATGACAGCCGTGGCTGTCGGACTCAGGCCGATATGATCTGCCCACAAAGGAATCACAATTTGCCGGGCAGCGCGCATGGCGCTGATAAGTAAAACAGCCAGGCCGAGGGTAGCAAAAACGCCGGCATGTTCACGGGCAATGTGCATCATGCGCGGTCGCGCAATGGGTATTCCCTGCTGCTTGGGCGCCACCTGCAGATCGGGCATCAGAAAAGTCAGAATTGTAGATACGACCAGGGCGGCCAGCCCCACCCAGTAGGCGCCGGACAGCCCCACAAAATGCATCGCCCCTGCCCCCACGAACGGCCCGGCAAACATGCCGATGCGGTTCACCCCGCCCAATACCGAGAGCGCCCGGGCACGCATATAAAAAGGCACGGCCTCGATCATATAGGTTTGCCGTGCAAGAAAGAAGACAGAGGTTGATACGCCGATCAGCAACGTCGCCAAGGCCAGCAACAACGCATGATTGGCAAAAATGCACAGCAACAGGGCAACAATGGTGATCGCCGATGCACCCAGCAGCGCGCTTCGCTCGCCCACGCGTGCGGTAATCAGAGCAGCGGGAATATTGGCCAGCAGCGAACCCAGGCCGATCAGCGCAATGATCAAGCCCGCCAAAGCAGGCGTCGCGCCCAGATCGCGGGCGCTCAATGCAATCACCGGCAAAATCGCCCCGTTGGCAAAGCCGAAAAGCAGCGAAGGACCGTACGCAGGAACGGCAATGCTTTTTAAACTGAAACTGCTGTCCGCCATGCGGGTGTCCTTCGTAAAGCTTGATGATGTTCGCTATTTTACCCGGCGCAAGGGTAACCGTTGCAGTAATGCGCGTCTTTGGACGCATGGGGCGCGATTGCGACACGTGTCGCAGGCCACGACACGGACTTTTCCCCACTGCTCTCTTATACTGCCAGTGCGAGTGTAGGGCTTAAAACCGCATTGATGCGCCAATCTCTTGCATGAGATGCGCGACGACCAGCCGAACTTTAAGTGGAACGATTTTGGACGCTGGCCAGACCAGGAACGTGTCCACCACATGAGGTGACAGGCGGGGCAATACGCGCTGCAACCGACCACTGCGCAAATCGTCGTTGACCAGCCATTGTGGCAGCCAGCCAATGCCGATGTCGTCACGAACCGCATCGCACAGAGTTTCGACACTATCGGCCATAAAAACCGTGGGCGGATCCAGCT
>JBOIGK010000096.1:0-3427 GCA_050742695.1 Advenella sp.
AGTATTCGCCATAGGAGATATGCGTCAAGGGATACAGACGTACACCGGTCTCGTTGCGAATCGTGTCCACATAGGTTGACGGAAAATCCATTTCTGAAAAAATCACATTCACATCCAGATTCTTCAATTGGTCTATCGTGCCCTTAAGCTGGGCCGGACTGGGTTCAATCCCATGGGCCGGTTCAACCACCGCAGTCACTTCCAGTCCGAATTCACGCAACAGGTAATCATAAGCCCCGTGGATCGTGGCCACGCGCATGGTGCCGGCAGGCACACTGGCCAGGCGCTGCAACGCCTGCGCTCGCAGGGTCCGCAGCTTTTTCGTATACTCGCGGGCATTTGTACGGTACGCCTGGGCATTGTCCGGATCCATCTTCGCCAATTCCCGTGCAATGGTGTTGACCTGGGCGATGGAACCGGTTACCGACAGAAAGGTGTGCGGGTTCACAATCTTTCCTGACGAGGCTCCGCTACCGGCACGGGCGGCCGACCCCGTCGCTGCCAGCAAGGGCACATTGGCATTGGCCTCGATCAGCGGCACCTTGGGGTTGTCGCTGGACTGAATCATGCGATCGGCAAAATCGTCATGGCCGATTCCGTTGACCACGATCACATCCATATCATTGATGCGCTTAATATCTTCGGCCCGAGGCTCATACGCATGCGGATTAAAACCGGCAGGAATAAGGGGAACCACTTGCGCCCTGTCACCGACAATATTGGCGACGTAGCTGTAATAGGGATGCAAGGTCACGCCGATGCGCAACACCTTGGCGCTGGCCACGCTGCAAACGCCCAGCAATATCACTGAGCCGCAAAAAAAAGACACGGCGCGAACCCGACCGGCAAAAACAGACAGCAAAAAAGACATCATGAGTGTTGAGAAAAAATAGGTTGAGTGCTGCTGCACTAGTGTTGGTGGCGCGTGGCACCGGCGTCAAATTGCGAGACAATCTGCTGCCAGCCTTCTTGTGTCAGATTGTCCGGATTCAGGCTGGCAGGCACCTGCGCTGCGGCGCCCGTCGTTTTGTGCAGCCAGACCTGAGCCAGGTTGCCTTGGTGCTCAGCATGGGTAGCGGCGTCCGGTGACCGCGTCACTCGCAACAACATTGAGCCCGCCGTATTCGGAGCGTGCGTAACGCCGATATAGGCAACCACCTGGCCTTCCTGCTCCATTTGCCAGTCGTGGCCACCACGCCGGCCCGTGGATGCATCCACCACAAAGGGCGGGATCATTTGCTCGGCCAGCTCGCTGACCTGGGGCGGCGTTTGCGCGAAACCGATTTCCTCCGCGGCAACCAGCAGATCGGCGTACACGCCCTGCTCTGCCGCAGTCAAGCCGTGGCGTGCATCTATCTGGCCTGCTTGTAGCTGCGAAACCGGTGCACTTGTTGTTCGCAATACGATTGTCAGCGTGGCAAGCAGCAAAATAACTGCGCACACAGCCAGAACCGCGCCCGTTTCATGTCCCGCACCGGCAGGCCGGATGGCCTGTACCGTCATTGCGTGATCTCGCTCTGGTCGATCTCTACAACGTGGCCCGGGCCCGCGTCGAACAGGATGTAAAACTCCTGTTCCGGCTTCTTGAATTCCAAGGTGGAGTCCTGGGACAATTTACCTGGAAGCAGCACTTTTTCATCATAGGAGATGACATCCAGCGTGACGCCCGGCGCCGCCGAGCCATCTGAAAATCCGCCTTTGCACAGTACTTTATCGGTGCTCACCGCTTTGCAGGAAGCAACCGGGTTATGAGCCCAGGCCGATGTGGTTGCCAGAGCAGCAAGAAAAAAGACGCCAGTCAGGAACGCGGACCGTGTGCTATTTGATGATTTCATAGGGAAAAATGCCGGTGATACGACGCAGATCTAAGGATCATGCGACGGACGATCTAAAACAATGTCATATCGCGGTACTGTAACTGAATTAATAGTTAATGTAAACTATTCTCATTGGCATTTATATTAATTGGCGCATTGTTACAACGAATGGCGCCCAACAGGCTATCGTCGATGCTGGTGGCCCGTGTGGTTAGTCGTAAGGCCGCATGGGTCTGTCGGCCTCCACAGCAGCCACGCCCTCTACAGCACGCAGCTCAGTCACTTTTTCAGCCTCGATCTTGCCCGAAAACAGGCCAAGGGCGGTCATTTCCCGTTCTACGGCCATGCCTTGCCGGCGGCAATCTTCCACAACCACAGAAAAACGATTCCGATAGGTCTCCTTGACCAACACCGTCAAAGTAATGCATGCCATCGCGCTCTCCTGGTGTTTTTCATTGACGCATTTACAAGCCCGTGTCCTGGCCATTGACTGCGGCCGGGCGACTGGGCGCCTGAACCAACCCGCGTCCCACATCCTGCTGCGGCAACGGCAAGGGACGGGCATTTTGCACAATGCGATCGCGCAACACACTGCCCCGGGCAGCAGGATCGGACTCGGCAAACAGCGCCGCTACCCCGGCAACGAACGGCGTGGCCATGCTGGTTCCACTGATGGTATTATAATTTTCCGGACTCGGCCATGACGAAAGCACATCGACGCCCGGCGCCGCGATGTCCACTTGTCCGCCGTCACTTTGCAGGCCACCGCTGGAAAACGGGGCTATCGCCATATGCTCGTCAATTGCCGCTACCGCGACGATGGATGGACAGTTGGCCGGATGCGAGACCGGCGCGATGTAGTCGGGTCGTTGGCTTTCATTGCCCGCGGCCGCAATGATTAGTGTGCCGGCAGCCAAAGCGCGCTTTGCCACTTCCTCGAAAATGTGTGAATAGCTGTCACCCTCCTTGGCAGGACTGCCCAGTGACAGGGAAATGATCTCGCAGCCCTCACCCACCGCCCAGTCGATGCCATCGAGCACGCTCCCGTCGCCGCCACTTCCGTCGTTGCCCAGCACTTTGCCGATATACAGTTGTGCTTGCCCGGCCACGCCATAACGAGGGCCGGCAACCGGCTTCATGATCCCGGCGGCGATACCGGCGCAATGTGTGCCGTGGCCGTTTTCGTCCTGAACTTCAGCGCCAGTCACAAAAGAGCGCGATTCGATCTGTCGTTGCGCAAAGTCCTGATGCTGCAAGTCCAGGCCGGTATCCAGAACAGCCAGACGGATACCTTGACCGTTATAGCCTGAATGATCGGCACCGCAGGCGCGTACACCCCAGGTCGCCTGCGCATCGGCATCGCCCTGCGCACTGCCCTCAGACCGGTTCGATGACACCGCGATGGCATGCACGCTACGCTCGGGCTCAATCATTAGAATATTGCTCTGCGCCTGTTGCGAGGCCGTTTGAATCGCATTGCCAGCCGCTACTTCGCAACGGATCAGGGCGGCGCCAATGTGATCAAAAACAATTGCACAGTTCAGGTCCAGCGTTGTGTACTGCCCGTCGGTCGTGCTCTCGGATTTGACAATGGAAGCGCCGGTAATGCG
>JBOIGK010000097.1:0-4979 GCA_050742695.1 Advenella sp.
CGGCCGGATGCGCCATGGCGATGTTTTCGATATCAATCGAGCTGATCCATTCGCCACCGGATTTGATCACATCCTTGCTGCGGTCTGTGATCTGCAGGTAGCCATCGGCGTCGATGGTCGCCACATCCCCTGTGGGAAACCAGCCATCCACCAATGCGGCATTGTCTTTACCGGGAAAATAGTCACGCACCACCCAAGGCCCCTTGACATACAAATCGCCAAATGTTTTGCCGTCCCACGGCAATTCGGCGGTATCGTCGCCGACAATTTTGAAATCAATCCCGTACAGCGCCCGCCCCTGCTTGCGCCGCAGTTTCATTTGTTCGTCCTGTGGCAGCATCAGGGATTTATTTTTCAACGTACACAACGTTCCCAGCGGGCTGGTCTCTGTCATACCCCAGGCATGTATCACCTCGACTCCGTATTGTTCCCGGAAGGCTTGTATCATGGCCGGCGGACAGGCCGACCCGCCAATCACGGTGCGCTTGAGGGTGGAAAATTGCAGGCCTTCGCCTTTAACATGATCAAGCAACATCTGCCAGACGGTTGGCACGCCGGCAGCAAAGGTGACTTCCTCCTGTTCCATCAACTGGTAGACCGATTTTCCATCCAGCAGCGGGCCAGGGAAGACCAGCGTACCGCCGGTGAGTGCAGCCGCATAGGGAATGCCCCAGGCATTGACATGGAACATCGGCACTACGGGCAGGATCACATCGCGCGCCGACAAGGCCATGGAGTCGGGCAGCGCTGCCCCATAGGCATGCAGCAGCGTTGAACGATGGCTGTACATGACCGCTTTCGGATGCCCTGTGGTTCCGCTGGTGTAGCACATGCTGGAAGCAGCGTTTTCATCGAACTGCGGCCAGCGATAGTCGTCCGATTGTTCTTCGACCCACTGTTCATAACTGATCAGACCGGGTATTGCACTGTCGGATGGCAACGCGTCACGGTCGCATAGCGCAACATAATGCCTGATCGTTTGACATTGGCGATGCACTGCCTGTACCAGAGGCAGAAAGCTCAGATCGAAGCATAAGACCTGGTCATCGGCATGATTGGCAATCCATGCGATTTGATCGGGATGCAGGCGCGGGTTAATAGTATGCAGCACCCTGCCCGATCCACTGACACCAAAATAAAGTTCCAGATGACGATAGCCATTCCAGGCCAGCGTAGCCACCCGCGCAGAAAGCGGCAAGGCCATGGCATCAAGCGCTCTGGCTACCTGGCGGGACCGGCGGGCCACATCGCGCCATTGATAGCGATGCAAATCACCCTCAACGCGGCGCGAGACAATCTGACCATCACCATGATGGCGCTCGGCATGGACAATCAGCGACGATATCAGCAATGGATGCGACTGCATCAGGCCCATCTGCATTTCATTTGTCATAAGTCTCTCTCTTTTGGATTTATTCTGTCCACCCTCGCGCTCGATGGCCGCCCGGGCGAGCCAATTGACAGACCCACCCGGCGCAGCACCCGCTGCGCGATTGCCCTTTTTACGCGATTATTGTCCCACAATTGTTCAATTATTCAATTGCTGATTCCACGACTGCCAACCCCGCAGGGCATGCAGGCCGCTGCCAAACTAACCCACAGATCAAACAGCAGACTTCATCCCGGCCATGTGGTAGCAATCAATGATGCAGCCACTAGATAACAGCACGCATCCTGCTGCCGGTCACGGTTGCGTGATCGCTTCCCGTTCCAGCAGTTGGCGCTTGCGTTCTACGCCCCAGCGATAGCCTGAAATATCGCCATCGCGCCTGACCACGCGATGACAGGGGATGGCCACGGCAATGCGATTGGCGCCACACGCCTGGGCAACGGCGCGCACAGCGGTGGGCGCCCCGATCCGCTCGGCGATCTGACCGTAACTGACAGTCGTGCCGACAGGCACGTCCCGCAATGCCTGCCACACCCGCTCCTGAAAAGCCGTACCGCGGACATCGAGCGGCAGATTCAGGCCTACAGACGGCGCCTCTACAAAACCAACCACCTGCGCCACCAGACGTTCAAAGGCGGCATCGCCCCCCACAAGCTGGGCCCTGGCAAATTGATCCTGCAAGTCGCGCAACAGCACATCGGGATCATCACCCAGCATAATGGCGCAGATTCCACGGTCGCTTTGCGCCACCAGAATGGCGCCCAGCGAGCATTGCCCGATGGCAAAGCGGATGACTGCCCCCTGCCCGCCAGCCCGGTACTCCCCGGCGCGCATTCCCAGCAACTGCTCAGACGCTTCGTAAAAGCGGCTGTTGGAATTGAAGCCTGCCGTATAGATGGCGTCTGTAATCGATGTGACCGAAGATCCCAGCTCATCGCGCAGCTTCCTGGCACGCCAGGCCGATGCATAGGCTTTCGGAGTAACACCGGTTTCAGCCTTGAATACGCGATGAAAATGAAATGGGCTCATATTGGCTTGTGCTGCCAGTTCGTCCAGACTGGGTGGCGTTTGCGCCGATTCAATTTGACGACAGGCCTGCGCCACCAGGTCAGCGCGTTCGTCTGCGGCGGCAGTCCGATCAGCCCGCGCACGGCGGCTGGCACGATAGCCTGCGGCCTCGGCCTGTTGTGCCGTATCAAAAAAAACGACATTCTTGCGCTGTGGCAGGCGGGCCGAGGAACTGGGACGGCAATACACGCCCGTGGTCTTTACACCATAAACAAATTGTCCGTCTGCTTGTTGATCGCGACTTTGCACGGCCTGCCAGCGAGCCTCGTCAGAAGTAAACCGGGCAGGTGCTTGGGTTGATATCATGATTGATCTCCTGGAAATATGGCAGTCATGATCAGGATAAAGACCAATTCAATCGCAAGCAATCTTTTTCTTGCGATTGAATTTAGCAAACGGCTGGCAGGCAGCGCCTTCATGCGGCCGTACGCCCTACCAGCCACTATTACGAATGCAATCGACAAATGCGACTGACAAATGCAGTCGCGGCCAGCCAGCCGGTCCGCCTGTCATCGATATCCCGAATAGACCAACTGATATATTAATGTTTCAATGATATTGACCTCATTATTTTGCCCCCAAGGTAACTCACCATGTCAAAACGTACCTATGATTCGCTGCGCAGCGCCCGCTGGTTTGCCCCGGATGATTTGCGCTCTTTCGGGCACCGCTCCCGCATCATGCAAATGGGCTATGCGCCAGAGGATTGGGAGGGCCGCCCCGTCATTGCCATCCTGAACACCTGGTCGGATATCAATCCCTGCCATTCGCATTTCAAACAACGAGTGGAAGATGTCAAACGGGGTATTTTCCAGGCCGGAGGCTTTCCCATAGAATTGCCGGCCATCTCCCTGTCGGAAAACTTCGTCAAGCCCACGACCATGCTGTATCGTAATATGCTTGCCATGGAAGCCGAGGAACTGCTGCGCAGCCATCCGGTAGACGGCGCGGTATTGATGGGCGGCTGCGACAAAACCACGCCCGGGCTGCTGATGGGCGCCATCAGTGCGGGACTGCCCTGTATTTATCTGCCTGCCGGCCCCATGCTGCGCGGCAACTGGCAGGGAAAGATCCTGGGATCGGGCTCGGATGCATGGAAATACTGGGATGAGCGACGCGCCGGCAAAATCAGCAAAACCGAATGGATTGGCGTAGAAGGCGGCATTGCCCGCAGCGCAGGCACATGTATGACGATGGGCACCGCCAGCACGATGACCGCCATCGCCGAATCCATCGGCATGACGTTACCCGGAGCATCATCAATCCCCGCAGTCGATGCCAACCACATTCGCATGGCGGCCGCTTGCGGCCGCCGTATCGTCGACATGGTATGGGAGGACCTCACGCCGGCCCGCATTCTGTCCCGCACCAGTTTTCTGAATGCCATTGCCGTGGCCATGGCCATGGGGTGCTCCACCAACGCAGTCATTCATCTGATTGCCATGTCGCGCCGCGCTGGCTGTGATGTGACGCTGGATGACTTTGATACGGCCAGCCGCAAGGTTCCGGTCATTGCCAATGTACGCCCCAGCGGCGACACCTATCTGATGGAGGATTTTTATTACGCAGGTGGCCTGCCAGGTCTGATGCGCCGCCTTGGCGACCATGTGCAGGGCGAGACCATGACCGTTACCGGCCAGACGCTGGCCGAAAACATCAAGGACGCGCAAGTATATAACGACGACGTGATTCGGCCCATGGATAACCCGTTGTATCCCGAGGGCGCACTGGCCGTATTGCGCGGCAATCTGGCGCCTTCCGGCTGCGTGATCAAACCCAGCGCATGCGCACCGCAGTTCCTGCAGCACACAGGCCCCGCGCTCGTCTTTGATGATTATCCAAGCATGAAAGCAGCGGTGGATGATGAAAACCTGGATGTCACGCCCGGCCACATTATGGTATTGCGCAATGCCGGCCCGCTGGGTGGCCCGGGGATGCCTGAATGGGGCATGCTGCCGATTCCGGTCAAGCTGATCAAGCAGGGCGTGCGCGATATGCTGCGCCTGTCCGATGCGCGCATGAGCGGCACCAGCTACGGCGCCTGTATTTTGCATGTGGCGCCCGAATCGTATGTCGGCGGCACGCTGGCGCTGGTGCGCACCGGCGACATGATTACCGTTGATGTTCCGGCCCGTCGTATCCACCTTGAGATCAGCGATGAGGAACTTGCCGCAAGACGAGCAGAATGGATCGCGCCCGAACGCCGCTTCGAACGCGGCTACGGCTGGATGTTCTCGCAGCATATTCTGCAAGCCGATGCCGGTTGTGATTTCGACTTTCGGGAAACCAGCTTCGGCGCCCCCAACAACGAACCCAGCATTTATTGATCAGGAATTTATCATGGCCCTTGACCCACAAGTTCGCAAACAGCTGGCAACCGTCAGCACCGCAACACTTTGTACTGCCTTGTATAAGCGCGGCCTGCGCAATCAGTTCATTCAGGACGTACATCCGCTTAACCCTGATTTGCCGACCATGGTGGGCGAGGCTTACACGCTGCGCTACATTCCGGCACGCGAAG
>JBOIGK010000098.1:0-7364 GCA_050742695.1 Advenella sp.
GGCTGCCATCGGCAGAGATGCGCGCCACGGCCTGATCAAAGCCAGGAATCACGGCAGTTCCCCATGCAGCAAACACAGAGGTGCCGTGGGCAGACTGTTCGGTATAGGTCGCCACCCCAATGCCCAGCAAGGGCTCGCCCGGCTTGCGGGACTGCTGGCGCGTCCGCACATCCTGAACGTTGATCATCTCTAATGCACGGCGCAAACCTGCCGGATAATCGCCGCCATCGTAGTGCTTGTTGGCCACATTTACATAAGGCATATCCTCGGCACGGACCAGGTTATCCAGGCGCACCTCCCACGGCTCGCGCCCCACTTCCCGCGCAATGGCATCCATCAGTTGTTCGATCGCCAGACACACACCGGTACGGGCAACGCCACGATAAGGCATGAAACCGGGCTTGTTAGTAGCCACCCCTGTTGTCGTACAACGATAGCCCTGTATCCGATAAGGTCCCGGCAGATTACCAAGGGCCTGGCCCACCTCCAGTCCTACGGTAAAGGGCCAGACCGAGTACGCACCGGCATCAACCGTGATTTCGGCATCCAGCGCCAGAAGACGGCCGGTGTTATCGATATGACCGGTCAGCGTATACTCGTGCTCGCGGGTATTGGCCCCCACAATCAGGTGCTCGCGCCGGTCTTCCATGTACCGGAACGGTTTTTTATAGGTTTTGGCCAGCCAGGCCACGCAAAGTTCTTCCGGGTGGAGCACGCATTTGTAGCCAAAGGCACCGCCCACATCGGGAGAAATAACTCGAATACGTGACTGATCCAGATTCAGAAATTGGGCAAAGCCCGTGCGATGCATGTGGGGGATCTGACTCCCGCAGTACACGACCAGTTGATCGGCCTGATGATCCCAGTACGCCAGAACAGCCTTGCCTTCCATGGGCAGCATGCATTGCCGTGACAAACTTACACGATGACTGACGGTGCGCTGCGCCTTGGCCGCATATTGCTCAAACTTCACGTCGCTGTTCAGTTGTACAAACAGGTTGTTCTTCCAGCTGTCATGCACAAAGTTGTCCTGTGCCTGACGTGCCTCATGCATATTGGCATAGACGGGCAGCTCTTCGTAATCGACCTCTACCATTTCCGTGAAATCTTCAGCATCGGCCCGAGTAGGCCCGAACGCCATGGCAACGGCCTCGCCCACCAGCCGCACCTTGCCGGTGGCCAAAGGCGGTGTAGTGGAATTCTGGTACCCGGGCAGCGTGGACGGCGCAAAGATGTCTGTGCAGTCCATGGCGTCTCGCAAAATCACGTTTTCCTGCGCCTGCGCATCAACCGTGATGCCCCGCAATCTGGCATGCGCCATGGGGCTGCGCAGAAAAGCCACTTCCTGTAAGCCTGGCATTTGCATATTGCCGATGAAGTTGCCCTTGCCTTGCAAATGACGATCGTCTTCCTTGCGCCTAAGCCGCGCCCCAACGCCCTGTGGTTTCACTGTCGCCAAGGTCTTTTCGCTGTCGTTCATAGTCCTGCCTACTCTTTGCCCAGCAATGTGCTTACTGGTCCTTGTTCAATTGCCTGAATGTAAAGTTATCAAGAGGGCTTTCAGCAACGCGGAACCAGGCAGCCTGGTCCTTCTGATATGCCTTCCACTGCGGATAGATCTTGGCGAAATCGGCATTCTTGCCCGCCAGTTCATCCCAAAGCGCTTGCGATGCCTGGTAAGCCGCCTCCATCACATCCTTGGGAAACAGGCTGAGCTTGGCCCCCTGGGCAATGAGTTCACGCAGTGCTTTCGGATTAAGAGCATCATAATGCGCAAGACAGGCCATATACTGTTCATTACTGGCCGTATCGAAAGCGATCTTAAACGTATCGGGCAGTTTTTCCCATGCTGCCTTGTTGACCATACTGGTCAGGGCGGCGCTGCCTTCGAACCAGCCTGGCGTATAGTAATATGGCGCTACCTTGTTCAGGCCCAGTTTTTCATCGTCGTAGGGGCCAATCCATTCTGCAGCGTCAATCGTACCCTTTTCCAGCGACGCATAAATATCGCCAGGCGCAATCTGCTGTGCAATAGCGCCCATCTTGAGCAGCACCATGCCGCCGATGCCGCCGATACGCATTTTCAGGCCCTTGAAATCGGCCAGTGATTTTATTTCCTTGCGAAACCAGCCGCCCATCTGCACGCCAACGTTGCCACAGGCAAAATTCACAATATTGGACTTGGCATACATCTCACGCAAAAGATCCATGCCACCACCATAGTGCAGCCATGAATAGTGCTGACGCGCATTCATGCCGAACGACAGGCCGGTATCAAAGGCCAGCGCCGGATTCTTCCCGATAAAAGCGGTGCTGAGCACATGATTGCATTCCACTGTTCCATTGGAGACCGCGTCCATGTTCTGGGAGTAAGGCACGATTTCCCCGGACTGAAACACGTCAATCTGGAATTTTCCTTCCGTCAACTGACCGATACGCTTGCACATGTTTTCCGCTGAACCATAACTGGCGTCCAGGTTCTTGGGCCATCCGGCCGACATGCGCCATTTAACTTTCTGGGCCGGTTGAGCCACTGCTGGCGCTGCGGCCACTGATGCCAGACCAACGCCGGCAGATTTAATCAGGAAACTGCGTCTTTTCATTTTTTTCCCCTGGAACGAAATGACTGTCAATGGAATATTCGATTACCAACTGCCTGCAACATTTATGCAAGTATGCTGATTATTTTTTTGTGGATCAAGCAGGGTAAATACTGATAATCAAAAATCACGTTTGTAATGTTATGATTTTTATGGGATTTTTTTGTCAAAAAACTTAAACATCAATTCAATTGACATACACAACAGCAAAATTTCAACTGAAATGAGTGTTATCGGAAAAATATTGTAGTATGATTTAGTACAGTATACTGAATAATATTTTTGCTGCGCCGTCTCCTGAAAAACATCGGCGGTCACACGAATTTTCTCATTCATTTCGCGAGGAACAATAATGGCCTGGATAAAAATTGACAAGGCAAATGAGCTGGATAATGAAGAATCTCTCGGCTTTGAAATAGAGGGACACAAACTTGCCCTGCACAAGCTGGATGACCAGTTCTATGTCAGCGACAACATCTGTACGCACCAGTACGCCCTGCTGTCGGAAGGTTTTCTGGAAGACGGCTGCATTGAGTGCCCGCTGCATCAGGCGCAATTCTGTTTGAAGACCGGCAAGGCGATGAGCGCACCTGCCACGGTCGGCATCAAAGTGTATGAAGTCCGGCAGGAAGACGAGCAAGTACTGGTTTGCTTTCCCTGATCCCGTTTTCTGCATCCATTCCAAAGACATGTGCCATATCCAGCCTGCCATAGAGGTAAACAATGCCTGAACAAAACAGTAACCAGACGATATTGATTGTCGGCAACGGACAGGCCGCAGCCATGGCAGTACAGCAATTGCGCAGCCTGGCGTTTACCGGCAGCATAAAAGTGGTCGGCCTGGAACCTTACCCGGCTTATGAACGCCCACCGCTGTCCAAGGCCATGCTTGCCGATCCTGCCGCCGATGTATCGAGCATCTGCATTCATCCTCGGGATTTCTACGACACTGCAAAGATAGAACTCATCCTGGGCAAGTGTGTAACCCGGATCGAGCCGGAGCGAAACGTTGCCACGCTTGAGGATGGGCAACAGATTTCCTACGATTATTGCCTGTTTGCCACTGGCGGCCAGGCGCGACAACTGCCGGCCTACCCCTATGGTAGCCCCTGTGTGCACTATATTCGTACTGCCGATGATGCGCTGCGGCTCAGGCAGGCCGTGCGCCCCGACTCACGCGTGGCCATTCTGGGCGGCGGCTTTCTAGGCATGGAGCTTGCTTCCACCATGCGTGCCCTGGGCGCTACCGTCGATGTGATAGAAACGGCCACAGCGCTTTTGACACGCAATGCGCCTACTGTTTTTTCGCAATGGCTACAGGAACGTGCCCGCCACGCCGGTATCACCCTGCATCTGGGTACAAAAATCGCTACCAACCAGAGGGGTCCGCAGGCCAACACGCTGACTCTGACACTGGACAATGGTCACCCGTTGAACGTAGATCATCTGATCGTTGCCATTGGCATGAATCCAAACTCGGAAATCGCCGCCCGCTCAGGTGTGACGGTTTGCCCTCAAACCAAAAGCATTGAAGTTGACAACCACGGCCGCACCAATATTTCGAACGTGTTTGCGGCGGGCGACTGTGCTACCCAGGTTGATCGGCAAACCGGCGAACGCGTGCGCATGGAGTCCTGGCAGAACGCCAACGAACAGGCTCGTATCGCTGCAGATGCCATATTGGGTATCACGCCAAAAGCCGCGGCCTTTCCCTGGTTCTGGACCGATCAGCTGTCCTGCAATATCCAGATGCTGGGCGCCTCTGTGGCCGACCTGCAGTTTCTGGTGCGAGGCGACATTGATGCGCATGCTGCCACCCCGGAATTTTTGCTGCTCGGCCTCAAAGACAACATCCCGCATTACGCTCTGGCTGTGAATGCCGCCGGTCAATTGCGCGCTATCCGCAGCCTTTTGGAAAAGAAAGTCGCCATTGATCCTGCGGCCTTCAGCAACACAGACATCCCTATCAAGCAATTCGTTAAAAAGGCGACCGCCGCAGCCGTCATGTAAGTGACGAGCCGCCGGATCATTTCAGGAGAAAATCATGTTTCAGTCGCAAACGGTCATCGGCCAAACACTGGGCACCAAGGATATTGCTGCCGAGCAATGCATCTGGCCCGCAGACAAACTGCATACCGTCCCCGATTGGGTCTACACCAGCCAGTCCATTTATGACCTTGAAATGGAACGCATTTTCCACGGCAACACCTGGAATTTCGTTGCCCTGGAAGCCGAGATTCCCAAGTCAGGAGACTTCAAGCGGTCCTATGTTGGCGCAACGCCTGTAGTGGTGTCGCGCGCAGAGGATGGTTCCATCAACGTCTTCGAAAATCGTTGCGCTCACCGGGGTGCCGAATTCTGTCGAAAAAACCAGGGCAATACCAACGAATTCGTGTGCCCATACCACCAGTGGTCCTATAGTCTGAAAGGCGATCTGCAGGGCATTCCGTTCAAACGGGGTGTAAACAAAGAAGGCGGCATGCCGCGCGACTTCAAAAACGCGGACCATGGGCTGAAAAAGCTGAATGTAACCACATATCATGGCGTGATCTTTGCCTCGTATTCAGACCAGGTCGAACCGATAGAGCAATACCTGACACCGGAGATTCTGGAAGATTTCAATGTCATTTTTCCAGGCAAACCATTGCGGGTAGTGGGCTACTATCGCAATGAGCTGCCATGCAACTGGAAAATGTATCACGAGAATCTGAAGGATCCCTACCACGCGACGCTGTTGCATTCATTCCTGGTGGTATTCGGACTGCTGGTGGCCGGCAATAAATCACAAATGTTTGTCGATACCGTCCACGGACGCCACGGCTACATGGCCTCGGCCAAGTCCGAAGACAAATATGCCAGTGTCAGCGAAGAAAACAAAAAAGAAATGCGCTCCTACGTAGACACGATGCGGCTCAAAGACGAACGCTTCCTCAATTATGTCAAGGAATTCGATTCACCCTGGTCGGTAACCATGCAGACGATCTGGCCTAACCTGATCGTACAGCGCGAAATGAATACGCTGGGCGTGCGCCAGATTATCCCTAACGGGCCCAACAGCCTGATCATGCAATGGACCATGTTTGGCTACGAAGACGACTCCGAGGAAACCATGCGCCACCGGCTGCGCCAGGGGAACCTGATGGGCCCGGCCGGATTTCTGGGACTGGAAGACAATGAAGCGATGAAATTTGTTCAGGAGGGGGTACGCCGCTCAACCACCGATACCAGCATTATCAAGCTGGACGCCAATAAGGTTGGCACATCCGACACGCTGATATCCGAAGCTGCCATACGCTCCATGTATGAGTACTACCGCAAAGTCATGGATATCTAAAAAAAGGAAATTGCGAATGAAACTTACGTTTGCCTACCGGGCCCAGAATATTTCAATTGAAAGGGCGTTGGCATTGCGCCCTGAGATAGAGAATTTCCACGCGGAGTACTGTGCCGTACTGGATCAGAACCAGGTTGAACTGTGGCCTGAATTTTTTGCCGAAGACGGACTTTATCGCGCCACCTCGCGCGAGAACGCCGAACTGGGCATGCCTGTGGGCCTGATCTACGCAGAAGGCCGTGACATGATGCATGACCGTGCCGTAGCGACCTCGCGCACGCAAATGTACGCCCCGCGCTTTACCCTGCACCTTGTATCAAACCTGCGAATCCTGGAAGAAACAGCAGCTGGCGAAATAGAATCCCAGGCCAACTTCCTGCTGATGCAGACGCTGGTCGAAGGCCCGTCTACCGTACATCTTGCCGGCACGTATCATGACACTCATGTGCGGGTGGACGGACAGCTCAAGCTCAAAGAGCGACACGCCATTTTCGACACGGAGATCCTGGCAAACAGCCTGGTCTACCCAATCTGATTCCTCAGCTCCAGGCGCGGATAAATAAAAAGAGCACGATCATGTCGTGCTCTTTCTTTACTTCTCCATATTCAGGAACAGCCGTCTGCAAACCGGCCCGAATCCGTTAAGGTGCTGCAATACCCAACGCAGCCAACGCCTGGTCTCTTTTCATGACCGTTGCATACTTTTGCTGCATATCGAACAGATTGGCCTGGTGAGGGCCCTGCGCGCGATCGCCGACACAGTCTTCGATAACCAGCGGAACAAAACCCAATTGACTGGCATCGACAACACTGGCCCGAATGCATCCGCTGGTGACCGCCCCTGCCACCAGTAGTGTATGCACACCCCGATGGGTCAGCCACGCGGCCAGGGATGTACCGAAAAAGGCGGATGCCACGTTCTTGCGAACCACCAGCTCACCCTGTCGAGGCGCCAATTCGGAAACAATCTGGCTGGCAGGCGCCTGCTCTGTCAAGGTCAGCATAGACGGAATTTTGGCGCTAAATACATTATGATCGGAACTATCATCTGCATAGACAATGCGCGTATGAGCAATTGGCCAGCCTGCCCGACGTACCGCAGCCAGTAATGGCACAGTATTGTCAATCGCCTCCCGGATATTGCCGCCGCCAAACACAGCGGGATCGGCAAAGCCATTGACCAGATCCACGATCAACAGCCCAAAGGGCGCTTTCAATTGAATCTCTGCCCCAAAACCCTGGGTAGCGTAAACCGCCGACTCGTTATTATTTGCCATGTTTGTTTTCCTGCAATTTACCCTTTACCACGACCGCTTCCCCGTCCAGGCAGACTGTGCAATTGCGCAAGGGAATATCGATGTGGCAAGCGGTTGTACGCGAACCACCCGCTTCGTTATTGGGCCCCAGCGAAAACAGGAAATTGCCTGCAA
>JBOIGK010000099.1:0-4046 GCA_050742695.1 Advenella sp.
ACGAAAAGGGCGAGCGCAGGTGGCACCTGGCCATTCCGGGTGTCGTGGGGGCACTGAGCCTATGCGCGAGTGTCGTCTTTGCTCATAGCCCGACAATCGCTATTGTTGCCTTAACGATAGGAACGATGGGCGTGATGACAACCATTTCCCAGTTCTGGACACTGCCGCCGGCGATTCTGGGGGGCGCGGCAGCGGCTGCCGGAATTGCGCTTGCAAACTCGGTCGGGAGTATCTCGGGTGTGGTCAGCCCCTATCTGATCGGCTGGTTTCAAACCCATACCGGCGCTACCGGTGGCGGCGTATATGGCTTGGCCATCAGTATGTTGATTGGTAGCGCGCTGGTCTTTGCCATCCCGGCCAGAATGGTGAACAGTAAAAAGCAAATAGCAATGAAGGTTCAGAACGAGACAGGGGGCGTGCGTCGTCCCGTTGTTACGGCAGAAATCTGATTGCTGTAAGACAAGCAGAGTGATCAGGCAACGTCCTGATTGCTTTGCTGTTTGAGTACTTCGTCCAGTCGTTTTACCAGACTCACACGGGCGCGACTGGTATGTAGATCGGTCAGTTCCACTGCGCGCTTGCTGTCACCTTCTGCGATTGCGCTGGCAATGGCTTCATGTTCATCCCAAATGGATTGCCGTTGCGCAGAAGATTGCAGCACCGCACCCATGACCCGTCGCAAATGGTTCCAGTGCACCAGCGCGCTCTCGGCAATGAGCGGGTTGCCCGAAGCCTGGTAAATGGCAGTATGAAAGGCAACGTCCGTGTCGATAAGCGCTTTGACCACACCACTTTTGGAGGCCTGACGACCGTTAATGATCAGTTCCGGATCTATTTTTGCCTTGCGCTCGGCGGCAAGACGAACCGCGAGCATGTCCAGTGCACCCCGGATTTCGTAAAGTCTGCCGGTCCAGTCCGGGTCCAGCGGAGAGACCAGAATGCCTCTACCCGGCGCGTCCTGAACAAAGCCGTCTTTTTTCAGTAAACGTAATGCCTGTAGGACTGGCGAGCGCGAAACCGCCAGCTGTTCGGCGATCTCTTCCTGAGTGATGCGTATTCCTGGCGCAAGACTGCCATCGCTGATTGCGTCAAGTAGCGCTTTATACACTTCGTCTACGTAGTCGGGACGAGACTGCAGTTTCATAAGTTTGTTGTTCATGATGCTCTTTTAACACGTCTATATTTGATAACGCCGCCGGTCACGGATGCAATATTGCGGGTTAAGCGCCGGAAAGTCCGATTGATTTTACAAATTGTAGTGCATTCTCTGTATACAGAATACAAATACAAGGGTTTACCCATATGTACAGCGCTTTGGTGTCGCTTTATTCTTTGTATACAGAGTTCAGTATACATTAAATTGATAATTTAACCCGCAATGGGTATTCACAACCTTTAGAGGAAGAGATGAAATGAGCAGACCAATGGATAAAGCAGAGCAGGGGCGAAGTGCCGGCGCCGCTGGTGCGGTGACAAAAAAACTGATTCCTTACGGCGGCTATTACACCAACAAGATTCCGGGTCATGATCCGGAATTGACAGAGGTCGGACCGGGTACGCCGATGGGGGAATACATGCGCGGTTTCTGGCATCCGGTTTGCATGGCAATGGAATTGACCGACACGCCCCGGTTTTTGAAAATCCTGGGCGAAGAGCTGGTGGCTTTCAAGGACGGAAGCGGGCGCATTGGTTTGTTGCATGCGCATTGTGTCCATCGCGGCGCCTCGCTGGAATATGGGGCAATTCAAGAGCGCGGCATTATGTGTTGTTATCACGGCATGGTGTTTGATGTTGACGGTACGTGCCTGCATGCCCCGTTTCCTAAAGGTGAAGAAAAAGAAGCAGAAAAATTTGCCTGTTCGATTCAACAGGGCGCCTACAAAGCGGTGGAACGCAACGGGCTTATTTTTGCCTATATGGGCCCGCCGGACAAAGAGCCGCCGTTGCCCGAGTGGGAAGGAAATTTCACTGTTGCGCAAGGTGATGAACTGGTGCCGTTCAGCAATTTCCAACATTGCAATTGGCTGCAGGTCCAGGATAATGCGGCAGACAACTATCACACCATGGCCTTGCATGCTGCAAAAAATGTGGTTGATGGGCATTATCAAGGCACGACCTTTGATGAAGTTGGCGCCGCTTCTATGGAGGTGCCACCTGATATGCAATTTATTCCTGTGCATCAGGGCCGCAGCCTGGCTTGCTCAGGGGCACGCCGAGTGGACAAGGACCGTTTGTTTATCCGCGTACAGCACCAGATACTGCCGAATCTGAGCCTGCATGCATACACCTCGGAAGATGGTTCGAAGAAAAAGCTGTTCAGCCGCTTCCATATCATTCGCTGGACCGTGCCCGTTGATGATGAGAACGCCAAAATGATCGGATGGCGCGTCATGGGCCCAGGGATCGACACGCGTGGCGTAGGCGACAAAGGTATGGTCGGCTATGAAACCATCGACTTTCTGGAGGGTCAGGTTGCCATGCGCCGACCCGAGCGTTTTGGCAAATATAAGCTGGAAGATATGCCGCCTATTGCACCCAACCACCGGGAGCGGGCCAATTATAAAGAATGCCAGTATGCGCCAGGCGATTATGAAGCCATTATCAGCCAGCGCCCGATTGCGATCCATGCGTTGGAGAACCCGACCAAATTCGATGCCGGTTTGTACATGTTCAGGAAACTGCTGCGGGATGCCATTCGAGGCACTAACCCGGCCGCGTCAGCCGACGGATTCAGGCAGTGGCTGCTGGAGACAGGCGGCGCGCCCAATAGTTACTGCTCGGGCACCGTCTTTGACCTGCCCGAAGCGCAGACTGTTGAGGCCGAAGTGGCGCAGCGCCGATTTGTTGCCAAGCAGATTGTTGCCATTCTGACCGAAAGCGATAAGCACACAGGTCCTGCCCGGGCGGACTTCGTGCGCGAGAGGATGGAGCAACTGGAAATAACGGCGAAAGACACCTACGGTAAACAGGTGTAAGCGCTCAGGCGGGCAGGGCGCCTGCCGCGAGCGCGTTTTGAATAACGAGATCACAGATGGTAGACACGATATGAGCACAGATATAACAACGAATCCGGCGAGCGCGACAGCGTCAACGCTCTCATTGCTGGTCAGGCAAATCCGTTATGAGGCCACCGGCATCAATTCATATGAACTGGTTCATCCGCAGGGTGACGATTTGCCGGTATTTACTGCCGGGGCCCATCTGGATATACACATACAGCCAGGCCTGATCCGGCAATACTCACTTTGTAATGATCCGACTGACACAAAGCGCTATGTCATCGCAGTTCTGAAGTCCGAGAGCGGATCGGGTGGTTCAAAAACCTTGCATGAAACGCTAAGGGTGCAGGACATGGTCAAGGTCAGTGTGCCGCGTAACCATTTCCCGCTGCAGCCGGCTGCCAGAAAAATCTTGCTTTTGGCCGGAGGCATTGGTATAACGCCCTTAAAATCGATGATCCACACCCTCGATAATGGGTCGATGGATTATCAATTGCATTACTGTGCGAGGGACGCGTCCTGCGCTGCGTTCACCAACGCTTTCGCTGACCATGCAAAGGTGCATTTGCACTTTGACAATGGCGACCCGGCCCGAGGCTTGGATATTGCAGCGCTACTGAGCGCCCCAGAGGAAGGCACACATGTGTATTTTTGTGGTCCTCCCGGCTTTATGCAAGCCTGCTCACAGGCAACGCAGGGATGGCCCGACGGTACCGTTCATTGTGAGTATTTCAAGGCGCCGGCGGCTGAGCGTAAAGATAAAGAATCGGATTTGGCATTCGACGGCAGCTTTAAGGTGAAAATAGCCAGTTCAGGACAGCACATTGGTGTGCCGGCCGATAAAAGTTTGATAGAAGCGCTGGCCGAGGCAGGAATTGAACTGGAGACGTCCTGCGTTTCCGGTTTGTGCGGGACATGCAAAATTCGCTACCTGGAGGGCGAGGTTGATCATCAGGACTATATTCTGAGTCCCGATGAACAAACCGAATATCTGACCGCATGTGTATCCAGGGCGAAAAGCGAACTGCTGGTGCTTGATCTGTAAAA
>JBOIGK010000100.1:0-3799 GCA_050742695.1 Advenella sp.
TGGTCGCCAGAACCGTATCGCCGGCTCCAGAGACATCAAAGACCTCGTGCGCGGCAGCATCCACATGGAACCGCCCCGCTTCAGTATATAAAGTCATTCCCTGTTCCGAGCGCGTAATCAGCAGCGCTTCAAGCGCGAGCCGTTGACGCAGGCTCTGGGCAGACAGCGTCAGCTCCTCTTCGGTTTTCCATTTGCCAACCGCCTGCTGCATTTCTCCGCGATTCGGAGAAATCAGGTCTGCACCTGCGTAGCGGTCATATTCGTCCCCTTTAGGGTCGACCAACACCGGTATCCCGCGTTCGCGCGCTAGTGCAATCAGCACGGAGCAGTGAGTGAGCACACCTTTGGCATAATCAGAAAGAACCACAATGTCATGATCGTTTAGCAGGCGGCGGTACTGTTGTTCCAGTTGCTGCAGGGTCTGCGCATCAGGCAGATAGTCAAAATCGATCCGCAACAGTTGTTGCTGGCGCCCCAGCACACGCATTTTCAGGGTTGTATGCATGGATGCGTCAATTAATAATTGGGTGTCGATACCAGCTTCGCGCGCCAGCCTGGCGATCTGCTCACCGGCCTCATCATCGCCCACGATGCCCAGCAAGGTGACCCCACCGCCAAGTGCAACAATGTTGCGGGCCACGTTGGCACCGCCGCCCAGCCGGTCTTCCCGTTTAGCCACTCGCACCACCGGTACCGGCGCCTCTGGCGAAATACGCTCGACTTCACCAAACCAGTAACGGTCAAGCATCACATCGCCTACGACCAGGACACGGATCTGTCTGATTTTTTCTATCGGAAATGCACGCATACGACTATTCCTCTGGGCGGCGTGGCGAATAAGTTTCCCATGAGTTGCAGCCAGGGCATTGCCAGTAATAGGTCTGTGCCTGGAATCCGCAGACCCGGCAGGCATATTTATCCATACGCCGGGTGTGCTTGTCAATCATGGTTCGCAATAAAGACAGGTCAAAATCGGGCATATGTTGTTGCAGCTCACCGTGCCCACCCGAACTCTGCTCTTGCGCCAGTTCGCTTTGCAGTACTTTATCAAAGCCTAGCAACGACGGATGCTGGCGCAGGGAATCCTGGGCAAACTGCCAGGCGGGAGCAAACCCCTGCTTGCGCAATGCAGCAAATACCACTTCAAATACATCCAGCGACGGATGCGCAAAATAATGGTCCCTGAGCAGGCTCACCGCCTGTTCATCCTGGCCGCTGGCAGCGAAATTGTCCATGATCTGCTTGGCCACCAGGCCGGCAAACTCGGGCGAGCGTTCCAGCGCTGAAAGCAGCCATTGACGCTCAGTGTTGCCATCGCCCAGGCGACGAGCCAGATAGGCGCGCAAAATGGCGATACGTGCATAAGAAGCCTGGGATCCCCCCTGCTCCATGTTGTGCCTGGCTTCGCGCTCTGCATCATCCAGCTCTGCGGCAACACGGTCAAAATCCGGCTCTTTCGCACTTAATGCGGCCTGCGCCCGTTCGCAATGGTAATGGACGCGCTGCGGCAACGGTTCATCGGTCAGTTCACGCAGGTGCGCCGCAGCGGCGATCGCTTTTTCCCAGTCGTGTTCAGCTTCGTAAATGCGAATCAGCGCCCGGGTTGCAGAAACACCATAGCTGGTATTTTGCACTTCCTTGAAGGCATTTTCAGCGCGATCAAACATGCCCGCCTTAAAGTAATCCTGGGCGATTTCATGCAAAGCATGCTCCCTGTCGGCTCGCGGCAAATCTGAACGGGAAAGCAGGCTTTGATGGACCCGAATGGCCCGCTCGATCTCTCCACGTCGACGAAACAGGTTGCCGAGCGCAAAATGCAATTCCGTTGTTTCGGAATCAAGTTTGGCTACTTCGACAAACGCATCAATGGCCTGGTCGTGATCTTCGTTGAGCAGAAAATTGAGTCCGCGAAAATAGGAGTCGGGCAGATTCCTGCTTTCAGACACGATCTGCCGGACATCCACCTTGGCTGCAATCCACCCCAGTCCGAACAAAATGGGGATCAGAATCAGCCACCATGCCTCAAAGTCCAACTGCGGTCTCCCGGACAGGGGTGTGTAAGGCGGTGCTTGTCGAGGCTACGCTGCTGCGCAGGCGCAACTCTTCGGCCTTGAGCGCTTCCAGCGAATGACGGGTATCGGCCACATCACGATTCAAGCGTTCTACCTCGCCTTTTAGGCGCCCGACTTCACGAGTTTTACGCAAGCGTGTAGGAATGCTGACCAGCCACGCAAATAGTGCACCAACGAAAAACGCAAGCAATAACACGACAATAAGCGGCACACCGGCAAACGTATAATCACCAAAAAACCGCACAGTAACGGGATCGGTGTTTTTAAGTGCGAACAATAGGACCAACAAAAAAAGTATGATTCGCAATGCCCAGACAATGTAACGCATTGGCCTGCTCCTGAAATTGAATTATTCGCCATTGTAATGCGAATTGATGGTCTAAAAACAAAAACCCCGATTTTGCAATCGGGGTTTTTGGACATCTTTAGAAACGAACACCGGCCTGATTTGATCAGAGATTGGCTACCTTGGCCGCCTGGGCGTCAAAATGACCATTCTCGGACGCATCCTGCTTGGTGTCGTCAGCAGAGGTAAAAACAGAATCAACGCGCTCGCGCAATTCCTTGCCCGCCTTGAAGTGAGGCACCCGTTTGCCGGGGACCATCACCTGTTCGCCGGACTTGGGATTGCGCCCAACCCGTGGAGCACGCGTTGACAGCGAGAAGCTGCCAAAACCGCGAATTTCAATGCGCTGACCTCTGGATAGAGCAACGGTCATGGCATCAAGCATCGTCTTGACAGCGAAGTCGGTGTCACGGGCAGCCAGCTGTGGATAGCTGGCCGCTAGTGCTTCAATCAACTCTGATTTAGTCACAGCTTAATCGTCTTTAGCTTGGTCGAGCTTCGCCTTGAGCAAAGCCCCCAGGTTAGTCGTACCGGATGACGCACTGGTATCGCTCATGCGCTGTAGCGCATCTGCGGTCTCAGCATTGTCACGTGCCTTGATTGACAACTGGATTGAACGCGCCTTGCGATCAACGTTCAGGATCATGGCTTCGACGTTCTGGCCTTCTTTCAGAACAGTGGTCGCGTCTTCGACACGGCCGGCTGAAATTTCAGAAGCGCGCAGATAGCCTTCAACCTCAAGTGACAACGTTACAACCGCGCCCTTGGCTTCAACAGACTTGATCACGCCAGGAACAACGGCGCCCTTGTCGTTCGTTGCAACATAGTTGTTGAACGGATCGCCTTCGAGCTGTTTGATACCAAGAGAAATACGCTCTTTGTCGGTATCGATCGCCAAAACCACGGCATCAATCTCGTCGCCTTTCTTGAAGTTGCGCACGGCCTCTTCGCCAGAATCAGCCCATGACAGGTCGGACAGGTGCACCAGACCATCGATGCCGCCAGGCAGACCGATGAATACGCCAAAGTCGGTGATGGACTTGATTGCGCCATGAACTTTGTCACCACGTTTGAAGTTGGTGGCAAAATCTTCCCATGGGTTTGCACGGCACTGTTTCATACCAAGCGAAATACGACGACGATCTTCGTCGATTTCCAGAACCATGACTTCAACTTCTTCGCCAAGGCTGACCACTTTGCGCGGATCAACGTTTTTGTTGGTCCAGTCCATTTCCGAAACGTGTACCAGGCCTTCAATACCGGTTTCAACTTCAACGAACGCACCGTAGTCGGTAAGGTTGGTGACTTTACCGAACAGACGTGTGCTTTGTGGGTAGCGACGAGCCAAACCAACCCATGGGTCTTCGCCCAGCTGTTTGAC
>JBOIGK010000101.1:0-6529 GCA_050742695.1 Advenella sp.
TCGTCATTGAATCACGCCGGTTACCAATTTGTTGCCGGCCATGCAAGCAAGCGCGCCCGCCTCTGGCGCGGCATGTCGGCAGAGCACTGCGCCTGAGCGCCACTGTGAGCCACCTTGAGCCACTGCCTTGAGCCGGTCGTTACCCGCCTTCAATCGCTGCCGTATCTGCCCTTGCAGAATGACGCATCTGCCTATTTACCGACAGTTCAATCCTGCGCATACTGACTTCATGCAACAAAACGGTCGAATCGGGCAGCTTGTATCTCCTTCCCGATTCTCATTATCGCATTTGCAATAGTGCTGTTCGCAAAAGGAAATAGACATGAAAATCGCGTCGAAAATCTCGCCCTGCCTTTGGTTTGATGACCAGGCCGAGGCAGCAGCCCAGTTTTATACCGACATTTTTCCTGATTCAAAAATCACCCAGACCACCCATTATCTTGGTGAGAAAATGACGCAGGTTAGCGGCAGACCCGAAGGCAGTGTGCTCACGGTCGCGTTCGAGCTTGCCGGACTGCCTTTTACTGCCCTCAATGGCGGGCCCATTTTCAAGTTCAATGAAGCCATCTCTCTGCAGGTGCATTGCGATTCTCAGGAAGAGCTGGACAAATACTGGACAGCGTTAAATGAGGGTGGCGATCCATCTGCCCAGCAGTGCGGCTGGCTCAAGGACCGTTACGGCCTGTCGTGGCAGATCGTGCCCGCCATATTGCCGACCCTGTTGACCGACCCCGCTCGGGCCCAGCGAGTCATGGAGGCATTGCTGCCAATGAAAAAACTGGATATCAGCAAGCTGCAGCAGGCAGCCGACGCAGCCAGCGCCGAAACATCCTGATCGGCTCAGCATTAAGGCCGTTCAATTTAATTTATAGCACCGCTTCTCAATAGACTATTTTTCAATACCGTACCCAGTCTGCTTGCAGGCCGGACCACACCAGGAAAGCATCATGAACCAGACCTCTATCGTTCCTTACCTTTTTTTCGGCGGCCACTGCGAACAAGCCCTGAACTTTTACAAAAATGCCGTGGGCGCCCAGCTCGATATGATGCTGCGTTTTGGCGAGAGCCCGGAACCGCCACCACCGGGCGCTGTTCCCCCTGATTTTGACAACAAGATCATGCACGCAAGTTTTCGCATTGGCAGCAGTCTGATCATGGCCTCCGATGGCTGCGGCGGCGACAGTACCATGAGCGGCTTCGCCCTGTCTGTTATTCCGGTCAACAAAGAAGATGCCGCCCGGATGTTCAACGCCCTTGCCGATGGTGGCACGGTCACCATGCCGCTGGGCGAAACCTTTTTCTCCCCCTGCTTTGGCATGCTCAAAGACCGTTTCGGCATGGAATGGATGATCGCCATGCAACCGGCAGAACAGGCGGCATAAGCCTGAGGAACACAAGCGTCAAGCCCGGCGTTGCAGCACTGCTGACCGCAGTAAAAAACGCGGACACCCGTTCGGGTACAGTGCGCCCAACCAGATACTAGCCGGATGGGTGCACTGCAATAATCGACGTTGCCCCGCTAACGATCAACCAATATCGAGCGTGCCAGACCAAACAATCTTGTCGATACCAGCGAAACCGTTCTGGAAGGGCCCTTGCTTTTTGAAATGGCCATTGAAATCAACCGCCTTATCGGTGGATTCACAATACGTGAGGCCTGGAGACGGCCGCTGACGACATCATCCAGGACAGAATGGATGGGCAGTGTCGTATGCAGCCCCTTTTGCGCGACCATCAGTTTCATCAGCGTCAACGAGTTGGTCTCCATTGAAACAGCAATGGAAAATCCCATATCACGCGCCAAAGACTCCATCGTAGTGCGCAATTCGTTAGGTGCTCCCGGAAGTACAAACGACAAATTACTTAGCTCACTGAATTCGACCTCGGCACGGGAAGTAAGCGGATCAGTGGCACTACCCACCAGATAGCTGTCTACCGTAGCCAGCTCAAATTCCTGCTCTGGCAGTACCGCTCCATACCGATACACGATGCCGATATCGGCGCGCCCGTCAGCAAGCCAGGCTTCAATCTGCCCTACATTACCTTCCATATAGCACAAGCTGACGCCCGGCGCATCCTTGCGAAGATCATCATATAGCCGGGCTGCGAGCGTTGCGCCGATCGAGCCAAAACAGGCAAACGTGACCTTGCCGACGGGGGCTTTGACATAGTCCTGTAAACGCTGATCCAGTTGCTCTGCATCTTTGAGCAGCGCCACGACCCGATCAAAAATCTGGCTACCAGTCTCGGTAAGCGCCACGCCACGCCCGGTGCGGTTGAAAAGCCGGACACCGCATTCGCGCTCCAGCGCATTCAACTGCCGGCTCAGCAAAGACTGATTGCTATCGAGAAAAGCCGCTGCACGGGTCAGGCTGCCCAATTGAGCAATAACCGCAAAGAACCGCCACCGGTTCAAGTCCGACGATAGGCTAATTTGAAAATCGGTAGCGACGCGCTCTGGCTGCATGACGTTGTAATCCCAAGGCAGGCTCATCGCCTGCCAGTATTGACTATTCCGTCTGCAGCTTACCATTCAATTGAGCTTGATATCCCCTTTTTCCGCCACCCGTTTCCACTTGTTGAATTCGGCCATCATCGTCTGGCGATACTGATCTTCATTCAGATTTGCCGGCGCGCCACCCTGCTCATACAAAAACTTTTTGACCTGTTCGGTGGCAGTCACCGCCGTGACCGCCTGCCCGAGGCGCTCAATGATCGCCTGATCAATTCCAGCCGGCCCGACCAGACCGTACAGCGTTTCCATGATGACCTCAGGCAACCCGGACTCGACCGTTGTCGGCACATCCGGCAATTGAGACAAACGCTCCTTGCCTGCAACCGCAATTACTTTGAGCTTACCCGCCCGGTGAAATGGCAACACGGGGGCAAGATCCGACATTTCGTACTGCACTTCACCAGCCAGCAATGCAGTGGTTGCAGGCGCGGCTCCCTTATAGGGGATATGCAGCGTGTCGATGCTGGCTTCCTGCCGAAACAACTCTGCACCAATATGTGGTGTAGTACCATTGCCGGCTGAGCTGTAATTGAGCTTGCCAGGCGCCTTTTTTGCCGTTTCCACCAATTGCTGCAGTGTCGCTATGGCCGATTTGGCGCTGACTGAAATCACAGAAGGATATCGGGCCACCCCGGCAATATATTGAATATCCGATAGTTTATATGGGAGCGCCTGCAGGGCAGGTAACCCGGCTACAGGTCCCGGGGCAACCAGCGCCAGCGTATAGCCGTCAGGCGCAGCCCGCAGTACCTCCCCCACACCGACTGCACCGCCAGCGCCTGGCCGATTCTGCACCACGACAGCTTGCCCAAGGTTTTCTTCCAGATGCTGGGCAATGAGCCGGGCGACACCGTCTGTGGGTCCGCCCGCGGTGTACGGAACAATCAGACGCAGTGGTTTTGTCGGCCAGGAAGCAGCGTTAGCAGTCGGCGCCAGGATTCCGGACAAAAAACAAATGAACATCAACAATAACTTGCGCATAGCGGCTTTGTCTCCAACATGGTTTTATTTTATTTTTCAGACCAGACAGCATTTGGTCAGGCTTAAACGCTGCCACGATAACGCTTACTTTATGGTGTAAATGTGGCTCCTGGCCAGCGCAGCAACAGCAATTCTGAATTGCGGTTTTTGAGGTGGCTGGCAACCGCCGGCAAACGTATCATGCAGACAAACCCGAGCGTTGGCACTAGCGAAATCGAAACGAACCGGCCACCGAAGCACATTCATCGCTCGAAGCGCACTCATACACAGGAACAATGAATTGGAAATCGTCGACATCAAAATCATAGAATGTACCCAGCGCCTGAAGGACCCAAGCTGGAAATTTGCGCGTGCTTTGGTACCCCAATTGGAGGGGCATATCCTTGAATTGACAGACGATGCGGGTGTGACAGGCCTGGGATACGTTCATGCCATTCCGGCGATCACCACTCACGGCGCCGGTGCACGCAGCGCTCTGGATTGGATCAGATCTGTATTGCAGCATCGCCGGATCGACAGTATTGCGTCTGTCATGGAGGAGCTGGATCTGCTACTTGCCTTCAACAGCAGCGTAAAAGCTGCCGTAGACATGGCTTTGCATGATCTGCTGGGAAAACGCAAGGGACTCAGTGTCGCCACCCTATTGGGTGGGCGTATGCACGACACAATTGCCCAATCGCGCATTCTGGCCATCAAATCGCCATCAGAAATGGCCCACAGGGCAGAATTGCTGGTCACGGCGGGCTACCGTCAGCTCAAACTCAAGCTCTCGGGAGACACCAAGCTGGACATTGATCGGATCGCTGCAGTGCGCAGCGCCGCCGGTGCCGGTACCGTATTAACGCTGGATCCGAATCAATCCTACAGCTGCAAGCAGATGTTGCAAGCATTTTCGAAAATGGAGCGTTACGATATTGCATTGATCGAACAGCCCGTGCCCGCATCGGACACCGAAGGTCTGGCACTATTGACCCGGACCTTGCCAGCGGCCATAGAGGCTGATGAAAGCGCGCAGACAGTCAGCGACGTATTCAGACTGGTGGCGAACCGGCAGGCTGATGTGATCAACCTGAAAATAACCAAGCTCGGTGGTATACGACGGTTTATGCAGGCGGTTCATATTTGCGAAGCGGGTAATGTCATCTGCCGGGTTGGCGCTGCATTCGGTCCTGCTCTACTTCAGGCAATGAGCGCTCAGGCTGCCAGTGTCATCAAGCAACTGCCCTATGGCTGTGAACTGTCCGAACATCAGCACCTCGAGGACGATCCGTTCGAAAGCCTGCCGGTCGAACAAGGTCACATAACCGTTCCTGATCTACCGGGCGGCGGCATCTGTTATTTACAAAAATAAATCGAAAACCGCCTGATCTGGGCAACTAAAAGGGGAAAAACACAATGGTATGCTCATCGCACTTTCAGGATTGCAAACCGGAAAATAGTCGCAGGAGTTTTTTCAAATACAGCTTCTTGACAGGCGCAGCCATCGCCGGTGCGTCCGAGCTGTGGCCGCAAGCAGCTATGGCAGACACAATAAAGAGCGCCCCGATGTGGCCTGCGTCACCTGTCCCGGCGCAAGTGCCCGTAAAAGACGCGATTGCCGATCTCGGAGACACCCGCTTGTGGTACTGGGACACCGGTGGCGATGGCGAAGTCGTCATCTTCATGCACGCCGGCAGCCAGAGCGCGGCAGGCTGGGGATACCAGCAAGCGGCATTTGCATCTGCCGGTTATCGTGCTATTGGCTATTCGCGACGTGGCTATTTCAATTCCGATTTGGGTGATATCAGTAACCCCGGCGTCGCATCCGAGGACCTGGATCTGCTGCTTGAGCATCTGAATATTGAGCGCGCGCATCTGGTGGCAGTGGCACACGGCGGTTACTTTGCTCTGGACTACAGTCTGTCCCATCCGGCCAAAGTACTGAGCCTGACACTGGCCTCTTCAATGCTAGGTGTCAGGGACGATGCATACAGCATTATGCAAAAACGCCTGAGGCCGCCGTTTTTCAACGACTTGCCCGTTGACTTCAAGGAGCTGGGTCCATCATATCGCGCCGGTAATCCCGAAGGACACGATATATGGAAGGCACTGGCAAAAGCGGCGCGGCCCGGCGGTAGAGTCATGCCGGAAATAAAGAATGAATTGAGCTGGAAGAATCTGAAAAGCATCAACGTGCCGGTGTTACTCATGACCGGCGACGCCGATCTTTATGTGCCGCCATCCGTATTGCGTCTGCAGGCATCGCACTTTCCTGCCGCCGAAACAGTAATAATCAAGGAAGCGGGTCATTGTTCCAATTGGGAACAACCGCAGGCGTTTAATACATCTGTTCTCCAATTCATAGGCAAACATACTGCCGCCTAACTGGTCAGGGCGATATGCCCGCTTTACTCCCGCATAAGTCGCGCTGTATCATCTGACATCGTGACATGATGCAAAACAGGGGAACAGGATGGACAAAACTGCGTTGATTACCGGCGGGGGTCGCGGCATTGGTGCGGCAACCGCCAAATACCTGGCGGCCAGAGGATATGGCATCTGCATTAATTATCATCGAAATGAACAGGCCGCCGAGACCCTGGTCGCCCAGATCAAGGAACAATTTTCAGTCCCGTGCATTGCCATTGGTGCAGACGTCTCCGAAGAGGCGCAAGTGATGCGGCTCTTTGCCGAAATGGATGAGCTGCTAGGACCGGTCACCCATCTGGTCAATAATGTCGGTGTGCTGTTCAAGCAGATGAAAGTAACCGAAATGGATGCAGAGCGCATCAACAAAACGCTCTCCACCAATGTGACCAGTTATTTTCTGTGCAGCAGGGAAGCGATCAAACGCATGCAGCCTGGTGGCGCCATCGTCAATGTTTCCTCGGTGGCTTCGCGCACCGGATCTGCCGGCGAATATGTAGACTACGCCGCATCCAAGGGCGCAGTTGACACATTCACCCGCGGCCTGTCGCTGGAACTGGCCCCGCAGGGAATCCGGGTCAATTGTGTGCGACCGGGATTTATCTATACAGATATCCACGCGGATGG
>JBOIGK010000102.1:0-14818 GCA_050742695.1 Advenella sp.
AACATACACTGGCCTTTGGAGAAAATATGTCGAATATTTCGATAATTTTAACCACATTTAGATAATGTGTCGATTTTTTTGAATTTTTTCGACATATATGGGGAATATGTTTACGTCATCGACACGTTCGTGGAATATGTCGATGAACTTCGATTCTTTCAATGCGCCTGGATTCGGAGGAACGAGTAAAGGCTATGCTCGCAGCCGACGTAATGCCCGCCTGGTGGGGAAATAGCGACTTCAATAGCTTGCCACTTGTCACCGTCATCATACTCAACGAGGGATGCACCGCGACCCATAACTCGATACAAATCCAGCATCAAATTAATCCATGTCTTTTGTATCGAATCCGAAAATAGCTACGATATGCATATTCACAACGTATGAACGAAAGGGACAATTATTTCACAGGAGAACTGGTATGCAGCAACCCAAAAAAGGCCCATTCATCATTGAATCTACCATACAAATATACAAAAACCCGTGGATCGAAGTCACTGAAGACAAAGTGATCAGGCCCGATAGCACGAGGGGGATTTTCGGCACTATTGACATGAAAGATGGCGTCGCCATCCTCCCCATCTACCCAAACGGTCGGGTCGTGCTCGCAAGAGAGTTTAAATATGCCCAGAACCGGGAAATGATCGAAATTATCGGAGGAGGCATCGATGGCGACGAGTCATTCTCAGAAGCAGCGGCTCGCGAGCTGGCAGAAGAAGCAGGATTGCGCGCAGGTAATTTTATTTATCTCGGCGTAACAGATCCTTTTACAACGCTGGTCAGAACCCGGGATCATCTGGTAATAGCAACTGAATTAGAAGTGCTTTCCGTCAGACCGGTGGCCGATGATATCGTCAATACTTTTTCCGTTCCCTTGAAAACTGCAGTCGAGTATGTGCTTTCCGGCCAGATCACTCACACCACATCGTGCCTGCTCATCCTTCGTGCAATGCTGAATTTTCCGCAGTTTTCATAAATTCTGATCCCTGGCCCAGAAATTGCTCTTGAGTGTTTCAGCGCGGCCAGGAGAATTGACAACGCAAATCGCTTTTTCAAAATTCCTTTACTGCCCGATTTTTGCGGTCGCTCCGCGCACCCCGGCGCGTTTGATGATATCCGCGATACGGCCATTCTTATCCGCAGCAATAATGAATTTCGTTAGCGTGGTTAGTCCGGCCTCCCGGCCTTTTGGAATGCCTGCGGCAAAATACTCCATATCCCAATGTCCCGGTAGCACCTTGGAACCGGCTATAGCGTCAGACATTTGAAACAAGATGGCGTTGTTAGTAGCAAAAGCCTCAATTTCTTTGCCCTTTAACATCTCAATGGCATGTTCAAGGGTGTCGATCTCACGAATCTGCAGCTTGGGAAAAAGCCCGGTTAAGGTTTTTGCAGTGCTGCTGCCTTTACTGACGCCGACCACAGTGTTTGCTGCAGCAAGGTCATCGACAGATTGAAACGTAGATTCTGGTAGTACCAGAAAACTTTTTTCTACCTGCATGAAGGTTGGCGAAAAATCCATTATCTTTTTTCGTGAGGCAGTGGCATTGCTAACACTTAAGTCGACTTCCCCTTTTTTAATAGCAGCCAGAAGAGATTCGTTACTTGGAAATATCATTGCCTTGAATGGCACTCCCAACTGGCCGGCGAGCAATTTTCCCAAGTCGTAACCGACACCTTTGTTCTCTTCGGGAGTTGCTCCTTCAATAATCGATGTTGGGCTGCCTTTATACACTCCCACCAATAGCGTTCCGGATGGAGCCAGAATTTTTGTTGCCGCAGCATCAGTCGCATCAGCATAGGCAGCCGCTGTACCCAATAAAAAATGAATACTCAATAGGCAAATAGCGGCTTTTTTTAATGTTTTAAACATACATCTTCTCGTACACCAGAAATAAAATGAATTATTCAACGTCAAGCTATCAAGTACAGCATTTTCATGCCCGAACAGGATGCCTTTCACGCCGTGATCGCCCTTGCGCTCGCTAACGCGTGTTGGAACGCCAAGTTTGGTTTTATTTAAAACGAAATATTCAAGTCCGGGTTCCGGATTGGCATGGCTTGTCTCCTGGTGTTGTCTGCTGGTTCACAGACTATTTTTAATCATTGGCAACATGAATTTTTGCATCACCATTTTCAGGCAATGTGCTTATAGGGTCTAATACTATTTAAATCTCATATCTATATTATTTTCGAATAACCGTAAATCCTGCCGACTGCGCTGTCCCCTGCCGCAGACCAGACGCAGAACGCGCATTGGCCAGAGCAAATAGCCAGGCACAAACCATTGCTCATGAGCATGAACGCCCGCCGCAGACAAAGAACCTTGTCTTTATTCGAAGGCGAATATTTTTTCAGGCTAAAGTCAGCCCCGTTCCCTATCCTGTATCAGATACGTGTATTGAACCCATGCTCAGCTGCTGCTGGGCATTATGCTTTCCAAATAAAGGAGACTACGCCATGAAAATAGCCTTCAAGGCCGCCCTGACCCTAACCCTGTCCAGCCTGGCATTCGGCGCCCAGGCCGCCGATTGGCCGGATCATCCTGTTATATTCGTTGCCCCGTTTACGGCGGGCGGCGCCAATGACCTGGTGGCCCGCCTCATCGCCAAAGCGGTAGGCACCGAACTGAAGCAGAGCGTGATCGTTGAAAACCGCGCCGGTGCTGGCGGCGTGATCGGCTCGGCCCATGTGGCGCGCGCACCCGCCGACGGCTATACCTATCTGGTGGGCAGCAATGGTACCGTCACTAACAGTCTGATCCGCTCCGATCAACCGTACAAGGATGAGGCGCTAACGCCGGTAGCGCTATTGTCCGTCACCCCCTCCGTCATCGTCACCCGCCCGGATAACCCGGCCAAGGATCTGAAAGAATTTGTCGACAACGCCCGCGCCAAAAAGGTCGACCGTATTACGTTCTCGACCGCCGGCAACGGCAGCACGCCCCATTTCGTGGCCGTCATGATGAAGCAAGCCACAGGGCTGCCGGTTGAACCCATTGCTTACAAGAGCGGTTCCGAAGGTGTGACGGCCGTCGTCGGCAAACAGGTCGACGCAACCTCGGAAGCCAGCATCGTGACGCTACCGTTGGTGAAGGCCGGCAAGCTCAAGGCGCTGGCCACCACACTGGAAAAGCGCATGGCCAGCGCCCCGGATATTCCCACCACCAAGGAGGCGGGCTTTCCGGACATTCGCATCGGTCACTGGGCGGGCCTGTACGCGCCAGCAGGCACGCCGGCAGACGTGCTGGATAAGATGAATGCCGCCGTCAACAAGGCCTTGCAAACGCAGGAAGTGCTGAGTGCCTTGAAAAAAAGCAGCATTGAGCCCGGCGGTGGCAGTCGTGCCGAGTTCACCAGCTTCGCGACCAGCGAGCGCAAGCGTTTGGGCGAGGTCGTCAAACAGGGGCACATGCGGGCCGATTAAGCTGTTCGATTGAATGCATCGGCCGGTATCACCAGATTCCGGCTGATATGGGGCGCTGATCGCATATTTCGAGTGTGTAGATAAATAGCCGATAGCGTTTTGCACATCGCAAAGACTCAATGCCGCATCCAATACGTGCTTGCGTTAACGCTGGCCCGAATGTGTTTAAGGCTTTCCGAACGCCTTCGCAATACAGTTGTTATGCCATTTTCCTATAGCTGAAATCTATCTGAACATCTGGTGCCAAGCGGTGGAATCACTCATCATTTGTCGTTCTCATACAAACAATGACGGAGACGAAAATGAATAAACTATTGTCACTGGTAGTGGGGATGGGTCTTGCTGTGCAGGTCTTTACTGTTCACGCCAATGCCAGCAAAATCCCCAATACTCAGACTCGCGTTATCCAGACTCAGAAAGGAGCAAAGGTCGAGGTCTTTATCAATGGCACTGGAACGCCTATTGTCCTGCTACCGTCTCGCGGTCGGAGCGCAGAAGATTTTGATCCGCTGGTGCCGTTCCTGCAGCAAAAGGGCTACCAGGTTATCCGCCCGGAGCCGCGCGGGATCGGCAAAAGCATGGGGCCGACAGAAAATATAACCTTGCATGACCTGGCCGATGATATCAACCAGGTTATCCAGCAGGTTGCCAAAAAGCCCGTCATTATTGCCGGGCATGCTTTCGGAAACTGGGTCGCTCGCATGACGGCAGTTGATCATCCTGACGCAGTACGTGGTGTCGTCATTATTGCAGCGGCGGCCAAAAGCTACCCAGAAGCCATGCCGGAGCTTGTAGAAAAAGTGCGTCATGCTACTGACCAGAGCGTCCCCGAAGCCCAGCGGCTGGCCGCATTGCAATTCGGCTTTTTTGCCAAAGGGCATGATGCGCGTTCGTGGTTGAACGGCAGCTATGGCGATGTCGCCAAGAGCCAGCGCGCGGCTGGCAAGGCGACCCCGCAGTCAGAATGGTGGCCAGGCGGACACGTTCCATTGCTGGAAGTACAGGGCGAGCTTGATCCCTTCAAACCACAGGCAACCCGCCAGGAAATGAAAGAAGAGTTCGGCTCCAGGATTAGCACAGTTGTCATAGCCAATGCCAGTCACGCGTTGGTACCGGAGCAGCCGCAAGCGTTGGCCGATGAGCTTGACAACTGGATCAAAACACTCAAGCCCTGACCAAAGGAACCAAAGAAGCCAGGCTCGCAGGTCGGCTTCATCCATAACGTTCCGGAATAATCTGGGCAAATCGCCCCCATCGCATTGCTGTGTCTGTCAATCATCAAGTAAACACCGGATGGCGTTGCGCTTGCCGATCTTTCATAGCGGCCTAGTTGATGGCATCTCATCGGGCTGCATGGTGGGAATTGAACGCTGGGCAATTGCCTCACGTGCAGCGCATCAGCCTGCCCAGTCGTTAATATCCAGAACAGCAGTAGCGAAGGCGTCGGGCGCTTCCTGAGCAAGATTGTGGCCCGCATTGGGTATGATGCGGTTTTCATGACGTCCTGTGAAGCGCGTCGGGTTTGCTTGTCCATCTGCCACTGGCGTCACCCCATCGGCATCCCCCTCCAGGGTAATCGTGGGTGCGGAAATGGGCGGCGCATTGGTCAGGCGCCGTTCCATATCGTCAAACAAAGGGTCGCCTTCAACCAGCCCGAATCGGTGTCGATACGAATGGATGACAACGTTGACGAAATCGGGATTATCAAACGCCGCTGCGGAACGGGCGTAAGTGTTCTGGTCAAAGCGCCAGGTCGGCGACCATAAAGACCACAAGAGTCGGCAAAATGCATGGCGGTTTTCTGTCAGGCCGGCGCGACCGCGTTCGCCATGAAAATAGTATTGATACCATAGCCGATACTCTTTTTCCGGACTGGCCGGCTGCATGGCTGCGGCAATATCCTGTATGTTGTAGCCGTTCACGGAAACCAGACCACGCACCCTGGACGGGTATAACGCGGCCACGATGCAGGCGGCCCGTCCACCCCAGTCATATCCGCCCAGCACAGCTTGTTCAATCTGCAGTGCGTCCAGCAACGCCAGCAAATCTGCCCCCAGCGCGGCCTGCTGTCCCGAGCGAAGTACGGTCGGCGCAAGGAAACGGGTAGGCCCGTATCCCCGAAGAAACGGAGCGATGACGCGTGCTCCCCGCGATACCAGTTGCGGTGTAACCTCATCGTAGGCATGGATGTCGTACGGAAAGCCGTGTAGCAGAACGACAGGCCAGCCATCGGCGTTGCCCTGTTCGTCGTAGGCGATCTCAAGCTGCGTAGTTGCTATTTTCTTAAGCATGGAGTCATCCTGTCAGTTAATGTCAAAGTCCCAGGCAAACCGCCCCGCCCACGACGGTCATGCATGCGAGCCAGCGTTTTGCACTCACCGTTTCTTGCAGAAACAGTCGTCCGATAAGCACGGCAAACACCACGCTGGTTTCGCGTAATGCCGAGACGGCACCTATTGCGCCCGATTGCAACGCCCAGATTACGATACCATATGCCGCGAGCGAGACCAGGCCGCCAATCAGCGATATGCCAGTTGTCATTGGCGCCGTGCGTACCGGCGTCAACAGCGCTGCAAGTCCTCGCCTGGCGACGAACAAAACTGGCATCAGCCAGTAAAACAGGAATATCCACGCTGTGTAGGCAAGCGCCTGTCCGCCCGACAAGCGCACGCCGATGCCGTCGATCACAGTATAGACTGCGATGATCACTCCCGTTGCCAGCGCAGCCAGTACGCCCGTGCGCGACACCTGACGCCCCTGCAGCGCGATCGCAATAATGCCACCTGAAATCATCACGACGCCCAGGGCCTGCAAAGGCCCGATTGCCTCATCTGCGAAGAGCGCCGCGCCCAGTGTGACGAACAACGGCGAGGAACCGCGTGCAATCGGATAGGCTTGCGCCAGATCGCTACGACGGTACGACCGCACAAGGCTTACGTTGTAGACGATGTGTACCAGGCCCGAGGTTAAGATGTAAGGCCAGGCCGCGCGAGCCGGCAATGGAATGAACGGAATCACGATCGTAGAGACTGCCGCGATGGCCACGCTCATCCACGTCATGGACAGCAGGCGATCACCGTTGCCATGCAAAAGCGCGTTCCAGCTCGCATGAAGCAGCGCTGCAAGCAGGACGAAACCACCAATATAGGCATAGCTGAGCATGTGGGGCCCGAAAAAAAAGTGTAGTAAGAAGTATATCTATCTTGTGCTCGGGCAACAAACCAGATAAATTGCCAATTCGTATTAGATAAACTATTTCGAATGAAACAAAGATTGCCTCCCTTGAATGCGTTGCGTGCCTTCGAAGCTGCCGGCCGACTGGGCAGCTTCAAGGAAGCGGCTGCGCAACTGCACGTCACCAATGGCGCGGTGAGCCAACAGGTGCGCCTGCTTGAAGCATGGCTGGGCGTGCCATTATTTGAACGACATAACCGGCGCGTGGTGCTTACTGCAGACGCCAGGGTCTATCTGGCGCAAATCGGCCCCCTGTTCGAACAGCTGGCGCTGGCCACAGCCAGCTATGGTGTCCCCGCAACCGTCTCCCGGACTCTGTCCGTGAATGCATCGGCAACGTTCACCTTGCGCTGGCTGGTGCCACGGCTGGAGAAATTCCGTAGCGAACATGCCAACATAGACGTCAGGGTAGAGACCTCGAACGAGCCGGTGGAAAGCCTGAAAGAGACCTATGACGTCATCATCCGGGGCGGCCCGGACACGTTCTATGGCTATTCGATGAGACCGTTCCTGTCCGAGGAGCGGCTGCCGGTTTGCAGTCCGGCGCTCCTCGCGCGCCTGCCGCTACGCGAGCCGCAAGACTTGCAACAACATACGTTGTTGCACACCACAAGCCTGCCGCGAGTGTGGCCAGACTGGCTGGCAAAGGCACAGGTTTACGGCCTGTCTCCGGCGGGCACCCTGACCTTCGATCATTTTTACCTGACGTTGCAGGCAGCCATCGACGGCATGGGCATCGCCATGGGACCCACTTCGCTTGTATCAGACGATCTTGCCGCCGGCCGGCTTGTTGCACCGTTCAACGGCCCACGCCTGCCGTCACGCAGCTATTGCACTTACGTTCCGGATGAAAGGTCTGCCGATAACGTCGTCCTGCTGTTTCGCTCATGGCTCGAGCGCGAGGGCCTGCGCAATCCGCATGGTGACTGATCGATTGCAGCAAACCGCCTGGGTCAATCCAACTGCAAATTCAAACCCTTCAGGACCTTGCCCCATTTTTCCGATTCCGCGGCAACGTAGGCAGCCAGCTCTTGCGGGGTGCTCATTGCGGGTTCGGCTCCCATGGCCAGCAGACGCTGGCCAATGTCGTCCAGCTTCAGAATGCCGGTGATCTTCTTGTTCAGTAATTGAATGATGTCGTCTGGCGTTCCTGCTGGCGCGAAAAAACCGTACCAGGCGCTGGCGGCATAGCCGGGTACGCCCGACTCGGCAATCGTGGGCACATCAGGCAATGCCTCGGAACGTTCAGGATTGGCGACCGCGATGGCCCGCAGCTTTCCTGATTTGACATAAGGCAATGCCGTGGCCATGTCGAAAGTCAGCGCGATACGCCCCGCCAGCAGATCCGGAATGGCAGGAGCAAGCCCTTTATATGGAACATGCTGGATATCTATTTTTGCCATGGACTTTAGCAACTCCCCGGCCAGATGCTGCGAAGCGCCCATGCCCCCGGAGCCATAGCTCAACTTGCCCGGATGCTGCCTGGCATAATCGATGAGTTCCTTGGTCGAATGTATCGGCAGAGCCGGATTCACCACAAGCAGCAAGGTACCCGTGGCAGCAAGCGTAATCGGGGCAAAATCCTTTTTTGGATCAAAGGTCATGCGCCGGTAAATAAACGGATTGGTGGCGTTGGTGCCGATCGAGCCCATCAACAAGGTATAGCCATCGGGCTTGCTGCGCGCAACCTCGGCCGCGCCGATATTTCCGCCGGCACCGGTCTTGTTCTCGACAATAACATTCCAGGCGTTGTCCTTTGATAAACGCTCGGCGACCAGTCGCGCCACGATATCGGTCAGGCCGCCAGCCCCAAAGGGCACGATGATGCGTATCGGACGAGTCGGATACTCTGCAGCGAGCGCCAGATGGCCGGTGGCCAATATACCGAACAAGCATACGACGATGTACGCCATAAGTTTAAAAGCCCGTTGCAAGGCAGTGATTTTGTACTGTGCTGTCATCATGATTTGACTCCGTCTCTCATTATTATGTGATTCACCATATGCGCCTATGCCCGGCAGAAAATCCGAGCCCTGGCCAACTACCCCCTGCCACCAAATCACTAGAAAGTATCTTCAAGAATCGCGCCGGACTCGACCAGGGCCACATCCAGCCCGCGCCGCGGTAGCCGCTGCGGCCACGTCTGCCGCACCTGCGCCAATGACCAGGACATCGGTTTCCCATATTTGTATTGCTTCGGCTCTCATCAATAATCTCTTATGTTCATATAGTGAAATGTCGATGACATTTTTAATATCTGATGAGACTGATTATGGATTTTTACTCTGAAAATATGAATACCATTTCAATCATAATGTTCATATACTGAACTAATGAATAATGGCACTCAGGTTGTACACGCATATTCGCCCTTGTCCGGGCCATTTCGACACGCCCGCATTCCGGATGGCGCCTGTCTGAACGCGCATCCTATGGTGGACTGAATCATTCGACCACCCATCGGCTCTTGACTGGATTGATACGTGAAGGCATGGTTATGCAAGACACCAGCACACGTCGATATCGGCTGAGATGACTGGTATTCGAACTGGGGCTGGCCGTCAGGGACGACACAGAAGTCGAACACATGATGCAAGCCAGCAGCCCGTATCTGCGGCGCTTCGGGCCCGACAGGCTGCAGGCCATCGAGCACCTTTTACATGAGTCGTGCCTGCTGGGCTACGGCTATAACAGCGAATTGATCATTCCTTCGGTCAGCGCCATCGGCGTCGCAATATGCAACCAGGCCGGTGAGCCGATAGCGGGCTGCCATTGGCAACATCGTTGGCGAACCTTGTTTTGATAAGGCCAGATTCAGATCCGATACTCGCTACAAATGCATGCCATCGTGAACATTCCCACCTTGTCTGCGCTGTTCCCATGCCCCCCTCCTGTTCCCATTGCAACTGTGTTCTCATGGCCGGCACGTTTAATGGCCTCTACTTGTTGTGAGCCGCCTGTCCTTGCGCGCAATAGTCACCTGAAATAGCGGATATATTTTTTTCTGTCAGAAATAAAATGCATGCATATTGCTAATTTATGTTTTTATATGATATAAATTGCATGCAATATTTCAAAAATGACCGCCAGGAGACAAAATGGACACACCATCGAATAGATTGCAGGGCGTCCCCCGCTACGACAGTCCTCCATTGAAAGGCACGCGCCCGCCCCGCTGCCCGCCCTTTGTGGAAATCAGCCACGAAGATCAGTTGCTGCCTTATCTGGAACATGTGGCCCGGCGCCCCTATAACCATGGCTTAAATGCTTGCTGGGACCTGAAGGAAGGCGAGCGGGTTTTGCTCAGGGTCGACAACTGGCACAGTGAATTGACGATCAGGGCCTGCGAAAAAATTCTGCAGAAATACAAGGTGAAATACGACATCAAGTACATTGATCGAGGACCGATCCGGCAGTGGGTCGGCGCCGATGAGGTTGAGTATTATCTGTTTCGCACCAGGGAGCTGGCCGAATGGATGGATATGTGGGAAGAGGAAGAAAAGCGGCAGATTTATGACAAGATCCTGATGGGCTATGGCGGGCCTGTGCTGGCCGAGCGCCTGGTCAAAATCCAGCGTATGCCTTTTATAACACCTGAAATTCTTGCCTCGCCCGCCCACGCCATGCCCATAGAGGTCATCAATGCCATGGACAAATGGACCTGGGATCGTATTCGCAGTGCAAAGCGGGTCAGGATCACCGATCCGGAAGGAACCGATATATCGTTCACCAACCACGACGAATATTGGGACAAAAACCGCGAGTATTATGCGCCGGATCTGGTCACAAAAACCTGGCGGGGAAACGAACACTTCGGCAAGACCTATTTGCCAGGCCATATTACAGGACGACCTTGGCTGTTCCATCCAACCAAGGAGGATGCATGCGGGGTAATTGCCGGAACCACCAATCATATTGCCCCCTGTGACTGGACCCAACTGATCGTAGAGAACAGCAAAATTGTGCAGATTAACGAAGGCGGTGAGTTCGGGAATCGCTTGCGAGAGGTCATGGAAAAAACCAAGGATATCCAGTATCCCGGTTTCCCTGACAAAGGCATTATGCATTGGTGGGAGGCGTCCATTGGAACCAATCCGCACATTCATCGGCCTCGCAAGGATTTTCCTTCCGGATTTGTGAACTGCCTTTACGAACGTGTACGCTCGGGAGTCATCCACATGGGCTTTGGCACGATCATTTCGTCCATGACAGAACGCGAGGCGGCCAGGGCGGGACATCTTGTCGGCCATTGGCACCTGCATCTGTATTTCCCCACGTATCACGTGGAGCGCTCTGGCGACAACGAGAATATTATCGAAAACGGTCGTCTGCAGGCGCTGGATGATCCGGCAATACGCAAGCTGTGTTCAAAATATGGCGACCCCGATCTTTGGCTGGACGAGAGCTGGAACCCCGCGGTCCCGGGAATCAATATGCAGGGAGATTATTGGGATCACTACGCCAGGGATCCGCTGCACTGGGTAAAAACCGAGCTGGAGGTATGCCGCAACTATCATCCCATGTTCATGAAGATGGTCGAGGCCGACGGCAAGTATTGCTCCGGCGAGGGCGCCGAATGGTGGAAAGGCGGATGCTGCAATCACAGCGGCGTTTCCTCCAGCCCGCTCAAGGGCAATTGCTGCGGCAGTTAGGCCATGGTCATGCTGCGTGCCGGCGTATGGCTGCTCGCAAGCTGGCTGGCAGCAGGGATTGATGCGCGAACAATCGAGGCCAGTCTGTGGCTGGCCCGATGTGCCCAGGCAGATCCGGCCAGCAAGCTGGTATCGGTCTACTCGGTCTCGCATGGCTTGGCTTTCCCATGTTCCTTTTCGCTGATGATACTTATGTCTGTCTGGCACATGGCCAGGCCGTCTCTACATAGACTGCGGCCCGGACCCGTTGTCGGTACAGGTCTGATGTGGCTGAGCATGTACCCGGCCTGCCTGGTCAGCGAGCAGGTTGCCCAGCAGATAGCCGCCCCGGTTGGCGTGCAGGTATATGCATTTTTGATGTTGGCAGTGAGCAGTGCAATAACGCAGATTTTCAACGATAAGAATTTATTTCCTGAGCGAGGATGCAGATGAGACAATCAAAGACAATCATGCTGGCTGTGGGCATCACAGCGATGGCGGCCGCTTCTGCAGCGTTTGGTGCCGAAGCGGCCGCAGACTGGCCAGATCGCCCCATCACCCTTATCGTGCCGTTCGCGGCAGGAGGCGGTGGCGACACACTGGCCAGGCTGGTTGCGGATCCGCTGGCCAAAACAATCGGACAGAGCATCGTGGTGGAGAACCATCCCGGTGCAGGCGGAAATATTGGCAGTGCTGCGGCAGTGCGGGCCAAGCCAGACGGATATACCTTCCTGTACGGCACCAACGGCACCCAGGCCATCAACCACAGTCTGTACAAATCCGTAGGCTACAAGCCTGAACAGTTAAAGGCGGTGGGGCGTTTTTCCACGATTGAACTGACCCTGGTGGTGGCGCGGGACAATGCAAAGGGAATCAACACCGTTGCCGATATGCTGGCGTATCCCACCTCGGACGACAAGCCCCTGACCTGTGGCTCTGCCGGCAATGGAACGTCTTCGCATCTTGCCTGCGAGATATTCAAGAAGCAAACCGGCCTGTCTATCACCCATATACCCTATAAAGGCAATGCCGCTGCGGTCACTGACATTATCGGAGGACGGATTGATTTCATTATCGACGTCACGCCAAATGTCATTTCGCAGGCCAAATCCGGCAGGCTCAAGGCGCTTGCCGTAACCAGCAAGGCGCCCAGCCCGTCGCTGCCGGGCGTCCCGACACTGGACGCATCGGGCTTGCAAGGGTTTGAATTTTATGCCTGGGACGGGTTGTACGCGCCGGCCAATACCCCGCCGGCCGTAATCGGCAAAATGAATGCTGCAATCGAGCAGGCGCTCAAATTGCCAGAAACGGATCAGCGACTGCGTGGCCGGGGAGCGGTGCCGGCTCCCATGACGCCCGGGCAATTTCAGTCTTTCACTAAAGAGGAAAAGCAACGGCTGGGCGACATTGTCCGGGATATCGGCGCGAAGGTGGACTGAACAAAACCGGCATCGGCGCAACGGCTTCGGCGTTTCTGGCTATAATCTGTTCTTGCGCGTGCCGATTCCGAACGGCTGGCGCCAGCCTTATTTCAATTGCATGTCGACCCTTATAAAAACAGTTACAGACGAATTGCGCAGGCGAATCCTGAAAGGGTCTTTGCCTGCGGGTTCACGCATCAAGGAAGTGGAGTTTTCAGCAGAGCTGAATGTCTCTCGTACGCCCTTGCGCCTGGCGCTCGGTGAACTGGAACGACTGGGTTACGTCGAAAAATCTGGCCGCCAGGGATTCCGGGTACGCGAGATCAACATGGATGAAGTTGCCGAAGCCCTGGAGCTGCGCGGGATTCTCGAAGGCTATGCCGCACGTCGTATCGCTGAAATGGGACTTTCAGACAAAGACCGGACGGGCCTGAGCCTGCTGGTGGACAATGGCCGCGAGCTGGTCTCGTCATGGACACGGGAAACGCGACAACAGTTTGTCGAATCCTGGGCAGAAAACAACAAGCACTTTCATGAGGCCCTGATCGCATTGGCGCGCAATTCCCATCTTGCCGAATCCATGCAGATCGTCTCGCGAACAGTATTTGCGCGCGCCGGCAACCTGGGTTCGATTGGCGACTATCCCGAGATCGAGCTGGAGTTTTTCACCCGCGCCCAGGAAGATCACGAAGCAATCTTCGACGCCATCGCGCGCCGGGAAGGCACACGGGTCGAGGCACTCTGCCGCGAACATGCGCGACGCAGCATTGCCAATAAGCAAAAACTCAGCCGCCTGTCTGAACTGGTGCAATAATAAGCGCGAAAAATGCAGCGCACTCGCGTAGCGCCGCCTACTTCGGTAGCCCCAGGCCTTTTTGCGCAATCAGGCTGCGCTGTATCTCGTTTGTTCCAATACTGATGACCCACATCATGGAGTGCCGCAACATTTGTTCAAATCGGCCATCCAGTATTGCCTGGCCCGCGTATTGCGACAAGAGGCCGCGTCGGCCGCATATATCAAGCGCTGCCTCGCCAAAACGCTCCATCAACTCACCGGAAAACACTTTACTCGCGGCACCATAATGCGGTGGCGTCACGCCCCCCTGAGCCAGTTGCGCGCAATGCAGCATGAGCTGGCGCCCGATCTCGATGTCGGCAGCAAGTTCAGCCATTACGCTTGTGATGTCGTCACCCGGGTCGCCCCCAGCGGCGCCGGCGCCCTGCTTCAAATGCGCAAGCAACAGGTTATACGCCCTGGCAACCTTGAGTACGATACCACCGCCAATCAAGCCTCGTTCATATGACAGGGCTTCGGTCAGGACCCTCCACCCCTCATTGACCGGGCCAATCAGGGCATCGGCAGGCACGCGCACATTTTCATAGAAAATATTGGCGAAACTTCCGTCGTACAGGGTTTTAGCCGGATGAATCGTGATGCCGGCCGCATCCATCGGCACAATGAACATACTTATGCCCGCATGCCTTGGTGTTGCCTGGGTATCTGTTCGGGCAGCAAGAAACATATATTTCCCCCACCAGGTTGTGGTCCAGATTTTCTGACCGTTTATCACCCATTGGCCTTCCTGCAGAACCGCGCTGGTTTGTAACGCAGCCAGATCCGAGCCGGCTTGCGGCTCGCTATAGCCCATCCCATGCATGGCCAGGCCGCCAAGAATATCCGGAAGATATGTTGCCTGCTGGGCCGGCGTGCCAAACATAATCAACGCATTCGCCTGAATACTTGCGCCTACCCGTGGCGCATCTACCCGTTCGAGTTCTTCCAGCAGCGCGAGCTGCTCATGCACCGATCCACCCAGCCCCCCCAAATGCTCGGGCCAGGAAAGCCCGATCCAGCCGGTTGCGCCAAAAGCCTGGGCAAACTGCGGGTCGAACTCCCGCTTTTCAAAACTCTGTTCGTTGAAAATTTCGCGGCTATCCGCAGTCCAGTTGCTTTCAATCCATTGCCGGACTTGGTGGCGAAGTGCATTGGCCTTTGCACCCAGGTCGTACTCCGGAAGTTCAATGAAATGCCGGCCAAATAGTGTCGCCGCCAGTGCCCGGCGAGCCTGCATCCATCCTCCACTCAGGATGGTATCCGTATGGACG
>JBOIGK010000103.1:0-7240 GCA_050742695.1 Advenella sp.
GTACGAATGATATTCACCTATCCATCGTACTTTTGCGCCCTGGCTCACAAAAGCCAGGGCTTTTTTGTCGTGATGCACGTGCGGGTGCTCGCGACCTCCCAAGCGCTGCGCCATTGAGCGCAGGTGCGGATATATGAAAAGTCACAAGCCGATAAACGGTGTCTGAATAAACGCATTTATTCTGCTCCCACTTGCTTGAGACCGAGCAACCCCTCTTGTCTTCGGATGTCCGATCAATAATCAATAATCCTAGGTACGCACGCTGGCGCGTGCAGGAAGCTAGGATGAGCTGACCGTCGCTTGCGTTCGTGCCTCCAGCTGTTTTGCCAGCGCCTTGCGGTCCACTTTCCCGATTGCATTTTCCGGAAGAGCATCAAGAACAAAAATAGCGGCAGGTTGATAGATTCTGGCCAAGTGCGTTCTGAGCAAAGCATGCACCTCGTCGATATTGATATTGTTATTTCTTGACGTTATAAAGGCCACAGGTACTTCGCCCAGGTCTTCATCAGGTTGGCCGATCACGCAGCAATTGGCCACGTCTGCATGCATGGCAATCACATGCTCTATTTGTGAGGGCGAAATATTTTCACCGCCACGAATTATGACATCCTTGATGCGGCCAGTAATGTACAGAAAACCTTCTTCGTCGGCGTAGCCGATATCGCCGGTGCGCAGCGACCCGACCTGCGGATCCAATTGGCCAGGTGCTGACACGCCCACATAACCCAGCATCAGGCTATTGCCGTCTATACAGATCTCGCCATTGGTATGGACAGCTGTAATGCGTTCACCATTTGCCGAAAGCAGGAAGATATCCTGGCCGCTTAGCGGCTTGCCGATAGAGCCGATCTTTCGTTGTGCCGGCGGGTTCATGGTAGAGGTGCAGGTGGCCTCGGACAAGCCATAGGAAATCACCAGCGGCTGCCCGAGATAGTTTTCGATTTTCTTGTGTAACTCAGTTGTGATAGGAGCGGAGCCGCAGCGAGCCAGCCGCAAGTTTCGCACAGCGTCAGCAGGCAATGGATACGCCAGCATGCGGGAATACATGGTGGGCACGCCGGTAATGATGGTTGGCGCAACGGTTGCCATCAGTTGCGGCATGGCCTGCGCAGAAAAACGTGGTGCAAAATAAATGCAGGCGCCAACGGCCAGCGGGCTGAATAACTGATTGTTCAAGCCATTGGTGTGGTAAATCGGCATGACATGCAGCAGTATGTCGTCTGTCGTCAGTTCTGTCATGGCGATCACGCCACGGGCGTTGTTCAGTACACCGCGATGGCTTTCCAATACGCCTTTTGGTTTGCCGGTACTGCCCGAGGTAAAGAGCATGAGCGCCGGGCTCAATGGAGACACGTTGCTTGGCCAGTAAGACTGTGCATCGGCCAGGCTCAATGGGTTCATGACGCGAATATCATCTGTGCCTGCATCGCGCGCCGGATCGTCCGAGAGCAGCCAGGTGAGTCCGCCGCTTCGCAGGCGCAGCGTCCGTTCTGTCTGGCTCAACCCGGGCTCCAGCGGGCAGGGGCAGGCTCCGGCAACCATCACTGCCAGCAGCGTTATCACGGCGTCCAGCCCGCGTTCCATATTAATGGCAACGCGCATCTGTTCATCCACACCGGCGGCGCGCAGGCGTCCGGCCAGTTGCGATACCAGGGTGTAAAGCTGGCCGTAGCGGATTTGTGTACTGGCGTCCTGAAGGGCAATGCGGTTTTCAATCGAGGTGGTGCGCCAGATTGATTGCCAGTCATTCAGAATGGTTGAGGTTGGCACCATCAGTTGTCTCCTAGCGCAGCGTGACCGCGGCGTCGTTTTCGAATTGCCCGTCCGGGTCCAGCGACTGCAAGGCCGCGATTTCCGAGTCTGTGGGGGCTACGGTGGGTTTGGCATCGCTGTGATCAAAAGTAAAACCAGTTCGGCTAACCACTTCGTCTATGGATGATTCCGGATGAAATGATTGCAATGCCAGTCGATTGTCTTTTTTTATGAAGACGGCAATGGGTGTAACCACGCCATGAAAACCGCCCCAGGATGTGCGAAAGTCCAGTTTTTCCACAAAAGTACGTCTCGAGTGTTCGGTGCGCCAGGTGCAGGCGCGCCTGGCTGTAGGCAGCATGACGGCGCCGCCACCGCCGCCGGGTAAGCGCACCTTGGGCGAATGCCAGTCGCCGATGACTGAATTGTTGGCGTTGCCTTCGCCATCGATCTGGGCAGCGCCAAGATAAGTCAGGTCCATTTTGCCGCGGGTACACAGGTCATAGAAATCTTCATTGGCAAAGATGGAGGCCGATTGCTGTGCCAGCACCGGGTCGGAACTGGACAAGGGGATCATCGAAGGGGTCGGGTCCACGCCGCCAGCTACGTTGATGTAAATGAAATCCCATTCATAGGCTTTTTTTGCCATCAGGCAGGCCAGCATGGGCATGGTGGAGTTGACGCCGCTGAACGTGATTTCGTTGGGGCGGATAAAGCGGGCCAGATTGGTAACGATGTAGGAGAAAGGCGACCAGTTGTTCTGCATTATGCGTGTTCCTGTAATTCGGGTGCGGCATCCATGTGCTGGTCGAAAGCGGTCTGGTCCGGATCCAGATAGGCCTGCACTGCCTGATAATCTATTACGTAATCGGGCCAGCACGAACCAGGCCAGGCGCCGTTTGGAACAATGCTGAAGGCTTCGACCATGAAATACGGAATGAGGGTGGTTTCCGGGTTGTCTGTAAAGACGGTGTCTTCCACCATTTTCTCAGCGACGACCAGCACGCTTTTGGCCGAACGCGACATGATACGGTCCCAGTGATAGGTGCCCAACACGCGCACATTGCCCTTGCGGTCCACTTCATTGGCGTGTATTACGGCGTAATCCGGCTGTATTGCGGGAATCACCCACACCTCTTTTCCGGAACCATAGGGATCAGCAATTTTCACCCAGTTGTTCAGTTGGGCCAGTTCGCTGCCGTCGATGCCGCCACATGGTTGAAACGGGATGCCGAAGGCGGCCGCGCGCAAGCCCGCTGTCAGCGTCGCACAGGCGTGCTCTTCGAGCGCCAGTCGCTGCTGCTCGACGGCCTTGCGGTAATACTGCGCCAGACCGAAGTTACCCTCCATGGCCACAATGCCGGCGCGCGCTTTGGTGGCGTTCCCGGTGCGGCACAAAATATCGATGTCATAGCCAGGAGATTGTTTGATAATCTCCAGGTCCTGCTTGTTTTGCCGAATAAGTTCACGCACAAACGAAAAGGGGCCGCGATGTAGAAAGCTGCCGCCCAGCGCCAGCGAGGCACCATTGGGCACGCGGCTGACCAAGTCCTGCAGCGATACGCATTTATCAGTCTGGTTAAATCCTGATGTCATGATGATCTCCAGATTATTGATTGGGTTTCAGGTAGGACCGGATCCTGTCCTTAAGTCCGGGTGCCGCGGCAGAGCGCACCAGGGCGGCCAGGTTCTGGTCCGATTCCGCATTGGCGTACAGGACCTTGTACATGTTGCGCCGGGTGATATCGGACAAAATGGCGTTATTGGCCTGAGCCTGTTCAATCACGTCCTGCCACTCGGGCTGATCCTGCAATGCCTGCATGAAGCCGATGCTCAGGGCTTCGTTGGCATCGAAGGTGCGTGTACTTGACAGGATATCCAGCGCGTTCTGGGTACCGACAATATTTTGAAAGCGGCGGGTACCCAGAATAAGGCCGAACTTGATGCCGGGAAAGCGAAAGGTGGTGCCGTTGGCGGCAACGCGACGTTTGCATGACGCGATAATATCTGCGCCGGCGCCAAAATTGCGTCCGTGGCATAAGGCCAGTGTCATGGCCGGCGAGGCTGCCAGCAGGTCCAGCATGATTTCGATCTGCACGATTCGTTGCAGCAGATCGCCCTCGCTTGCCGTTTCCAGGTCGGTAAAGTCGAACCCGGCGCAGAAATTCTTGCCATTACCCTTGAATATCAGAAGTGAAATATTTTCCTCATGGGCCTGTTGTATGCCGTCTGTGAGCGCCTGCACCAGGGCGGGCGACAGGGCGTTCATTTTCTCGGGCCGGTTCAGGGTGAAAGTCCACGACTGTTCGCAGCGTTCAATAATCAATGGTTCGCTCACGTGTCTTCTCGCTGCGTTGTAATGGTCGACAAAATTTCATTGTTGTGTTCGCCCAGCGCCGGCGGCCCGACGCTGATCCGGCTTGTCTGCCCGTCAAAGCGGATCGGCGAGGCAAAGGTTCTGGCGGTCAGCCCGTTGGGCAGGGAAATGTTTTGCACCCAGTCCATATGCGCCACCTGTTCGTCAGCCAGTACATCCGAATATTGATTGATCGGCGCGCAGGGCACGCCGGCCGCACGGAACTGTTCGAGCCAGTATTGCGCATCTTCAGATGCAAAAATGGATTCCATGATTTCCAGCAGGGCCTGCTGGTGTTGCGCACGTAGCGACGTGCTGGTGAATCTTGCATCGTCAAACAGTTCAGGGCGTCCGACTACCTGGCATACCGATTTCCACAGGGAGTTGTTGCCGGCGGCCATGCCGAAGTATCCCTGCTTGCAGCGAAAGACCTGATAGGGGGCGTTGCGTGGATGTGCAGAGCCCAGCTTGCGCGGATTGTTGCCGCTGCCGAAGTATTCGGATGTCTGCAACGCCGCGATGCCCAGTGTTGCGCCCAGCATGGAAATATCAATATGGGTGCCTTCTCCGTTGCGCTCGGCCATTCGCAGGGCAGACACGATGGCAAAGGCAGCGTACAGTCCGGCTGAAAAATCAGACACCGGCACACCGCACTTGACTGGTGGCCCATCGGCTTCGCCAGTCACACTCATGAGCCCGCTCATGGCCTGTACGGTCAGGTCGAACCCGCCTTCCTGGCTGCGCGGACCACTTTGGCCGTAGGCGGAAATGGAGCAGTACACGATTTGCCGATTCAATTGGCTGATATCGGCGTAGCCCAGGCCGAGCCGGTCCATCACGCCCGGCCGATTGTTTTCCAGCACAATATCGGCCGAGCGCATGAGCTGGCGGGCGGCCTGCACGTCGGCGGGGCTCTTCAGATTGAGCGTGACCGATTTTTTGTTCCGGTTCAGCGAAGCGAAGTTCTCGCTGTATCCATCGCTGATCGGGGGCCAGCTTCTGAGGGTGTCACCTCCATCGGGATGTTCGATCTTGATCACGTCGGCGCCCATATCGGCCAGCAGCATACTGCAAAAGGGGCCCGCAGCAACATTGCAGATTTCGATGACTTTTACGCCTTGCAGCGTGGCTTCTTGCTTCATATTTAGTTGCTCACAGAATGGTTTGAATTAGTTTGATTCGCCAAAATAACCACACCGGTATCCCGACTCCCGGGAAATGTCACGGGCGGCATCCAACACCAGCGGCGACCAGCGCTTCATGTTTTCAATGGTCAGTCTTTCCAGCGGTCCCGAGATGCCCAGGGCGGCAATGACCTTGTTGTGTCCGTCAAAGATCGGCGCGGCGATCCCGCCAACGTTACCGCGCCACTCGCCCCTGTTGATAGCGTAACCAATGCGTGCGATGTTGGCCAGCTCGTCTTTGAGCGCAGCCAGTGACGTGAGGGTGTTTTCGGTATGCCGGATCAGATCGGCTGAATGACGGTTGAGATATTCATCATTCTGGAAGGCCAGCATGGCCTTGCCGGTTGCCACCGCATAGGCGGGCGCGCGGCCGCCAATAATGGAATAGGCGCGCACCGGATTGGGGCTGTCGATTTTGTCGATGTAAATGACATCGAGCTGGTCCAGTACGGAAAGGTGTACGGTTTCCTGCGTCTGTAGCGCGACGCGGCGCATCAGCGGCGTCGCAATCTTGCGCACATCCAGGCGAGCAAGCCGTTGCGCCGCCAGTTCAAAAACCTTCAATGTGGGTTTGTACCCGCCCGAATGGTTGCTTTTTTCAACGTAACCGGCTGCGATCAGTGTCTGCAGGGTCCGGTGCGTATTGCTTTTGGTCAGGCCGGATGCCACCGCAAGATCATCAATCGTATTGGGCTGATCTTCCTGGGCGCAAATGATTTCAAACAGCCGCAGACCTTTTAGCAAGGTTTTATCCATACAAATCTCAAATATTGATACTAAAAATCCTATATTTTAATATTCTAAATATAGAACCATTAATTCGTTGACCGCATTTTTATTATATGCGATTCTATTTTTTATACAAGAAATAGAATTCAAATTCTAAATGTTAGGATTTAATAAAAAGGAGCGAGACAATGAAATGGTTTTTGAAGACAAGCGGGGCGCTGTGCCTGATCTTCTCCAGCACGCTGGCGCTTGCCGCAGATTGGCCGGCCAAGCCGATCACTCTGGTGGTGCCGTATCCCCCGGGAGGTGCAACAGACTTTTCGGCCAGGATATATGCGCAATATTTGCCCAAGCTTCTGGGGGCCACGGTGGTGGTGGAAAATCGTGCAGGTGCGGGCGGAGAAATTGGCGCGGAAGCCGTATCCCGGGCGGCGCCCGATGGCTATACCATGCTTTTTGGCGCTATCGGCAGTCATGCGATCAACTCGGTATTACCGTCCAAACCCAAAACCTATAAATTTCCGGATGCTTTCGAAGGCGTTTCGTTTGGCACGGCCGTGCCGCTGGTGGTTGCAGTGCGCAACGGCTTGGGCGTCAATACGCTGGACGAACTGGTGAACAAGATAAAGCAAACACCAGGCAAGATAACGTATGGCTCTGCCGGAGTGGGATCGTCTCAGCATATGGCCGCTGAAAAATTTCAACTGGCAACCGGCACCAAGCTATTGCATGTGCCATACAAAGGCAGTGGCCCGGCAGTGACAGATTTGCTGGGCGGACAGATTGATATGGTGATTGATACCCTGACCACGCTCTATCCGCAGATCAATAGCGGCAAAATCAAATTCCTTGCGGTCACGACCGCTGATCGAGTGCCGACCATTCCGGATGTGCCGACATTGAAAGAACTCAACGTCAAGGATTATGTGTTGACCACCAACTACGGTTTGCTGGCGCCGGCCGGCACACCCAAGGATATTGTGCAGAAAATGTCCAAGGCGATGCAGGACGTGGCTGCCCAGAAAGAAGTGCAGGACAAGTTGATTGCTTCGGGAGCCAAAGCCTATGCAACTACGCCGCAGCAAACAGAGCAACTGCTGCTGGACGAAGTCACAAAATGGTCCGACGTTGCCACTCGCGCCAAAGTTGAATGACATTGGAGTGACACCATGGACGCAATTTGCCGGTTAGGGGTCGTCGGCGGAGGATCTGTCGGCGT
>JBOIGK010000104.1:0-8786 GCA_050742695.1 Advenella sp.
GGCCCTACGGGCCCGATGCTTTATTCGGGGGGTGGTGGGTGCTACAGGGGTCGAACCTGTGACCTACGCCTTGTAAGGGCGCCGCTCTACCAACTGAGCTAAGCACCCGTCGATCAACTAAGCATTAAATTATAGGGAGGTCTAAAGGACAATGCAAGCATTTTTTACGCCGCCTGTTCTTTTTTGTGAAAAAGTGACACTACTGCAACAATCACCAGGCCCACGATCAGCCCGATCACAAAATGCACCAGTAAAGTAAGGATAGCGCCCGGCATACCGGCTCCATTTCCCGGCAAGACCGACTCGAGCCAATGTTCGGCGCCCGGGATACCGTGCAAAATAATGCTGCCGCCAACCAGGAACATTGCAATGGTGCCAACAATGGAGAGCAATTTCATCAGATACGGAGCAAGCCAGAGAATGCCCTGCCCTATCTTTTTAGCAATACTGCTTTGCAGACCGGACAGGTACAGCCCAAGATCGTCCAGCTTGACGATACCGGCGACCAGCCCATAGACAAAGACCGTAATCAGCAACGCGATCACGCTCAGAATAATTACCTGAGTCATGATGGGTTCACTGGACACCACGCCCAGCGAAATAACAATAATTTCAGCAGACAGGATGAAGTCGGTACGGACGGCTCCGCTGATTTTCGTTTTTTCATCCACCGGCACCCCCTCAGCCTTCTTTTCTTTGCCCTTGTGAAAGAACGTATGAATGACCTTCTCAGCGCCCTCGAATGACAGAAATGCACCACCGAGCATCAGCAGCGGCAAGATCAGCCACGGAACGAAATAACTGATCAGCAAGGCGGCTGGCACCAGAATCGCTTTATTGAGCAGCGACCCTTTGGCCACAGCCCAGACAACCGGCAGTTCCCGATCGGGGTTGACTCCCGTGACCTGCTGTGCGTTCAGCGCCAGATCATCACCCAGCACACCCGACGTTTTTTTCATGGCGGTCTTGCCCAATACAGCAACATCGTCGAATGTCGCGGCAGATCCCTTGACGGCGGTCTTGCTCATTAGCGCCACGTCATCTAGCACACTTGCAATATCGTCCAGTAACGCCAGTAGGCTTCCTGCGGCCATAATCTTCCCCATTTAAGTATTTGTAGATGTCGGATATCGACCACGGCCGACTCGTGGCAATGCAACAACTTGACGCCAGCCAAAATAATACTTGAGTCTGACGAAAATAATAAAGGCTTTTCTTCGCAAATAATCGTTTTCCGGCAAGCGCCGATATTAACAAGGGTATCGGGCACCGCGATCCTGTAAACGCAACATTATTTCAAACAGCATAAAGATTGCTCAATATCGACAAGGCGCAACAACGACCAAACAAAAAGCCGACTGCTTTTTCAAGCAACCGGCTTTTTGTTTGCGTGCGGCCAACCTGCTGCCTTGTGCAGCGGCGACCTGCTCTCAACGATGAATTAGTTGACAGCGTCTTTCAGTGCTTTACCTGGACGGAACTTAGGCACTTTAGCTTTCTTGATTTTGATGGCTTCACCTGTGCGTGGGTTACGGCCAGTGCGTGCAGCGCGGGTAGAAACGGCAAAAGTGCCGAAGCCAACCAGTGTTACGGTACCGCCTTTTTTCAGCTGTTGTTTAACAGCAGCGATAACGGCATCAAGAGAGCGGCCAGCAGCAGCTTTAGAGATATCTGCTTTGGTAGCGATGTATTCAACGAGTTCTGTTTTGTTCATTCAGACAACCCCAAGTTAGTAAATTATGATGGTTAATTCATCCGGAATATAATCGCCTCTAAATGAATGGCTGTCAAGAAAAAAACCTGGCAACAACCGCATATTTATTAGCTTTTTAACAAATTTCAATCAAAAACGAAATATTGTGTTTTTTTTCATACACCCCGGCACGGTGCAAAAATCAAATTTTGCCTTGTCTATTTCCCCATGCAGCGATCAAGCGCCTGAGCAAAATCATTGATCAGATCAACTTCATCTTCAATGCCCACAGAGATTCGCAACAGGTTATCGCCGATCCCCATTTGCGCCCGCCGCTGCGCACCCATTTCATAATAAATGGTATGCGCCACCGGCAGCGACAGGGTCCGCGAATCGCCCAAATGCGTTGCCAGTATAACAACGTCCAGCGCATTGAGAAAATCAAAACAGTCAATGCCGTCAATCAATTCTACGCCCAGCAGCGCGCCATAGCGGCCGCCAAAAAGCCTTGTGGCCAACTCATGTTGTGGGTGATCGGCCAGCCCGGGATAACGCACGCTCGCAATTCCTGGATGGGATTGCAAAAACCTGGCCAGCGCAAATGCATTGGAACAAGCCTGATTCATACGCAGGGTAAGCGTTTCAGCGCCTACAGCAATTTTGTGCGCAGCCTCTGCAGACAAGGTCCCGCCCATATCGCGCAGCCCTTTCTTTTTAATCTGGGTCAGTCCCCAGCTGTCAGGATTGCCTTTTTTATAATCATCGTAAATATTTGCATATGTCGACCAGTCATACAGCCCGGTGCTGGTAACGGCCCCCCCCAGGGCGTTGCCATGGCCGCAAATATACTTTGACAGGGAGTTCATGACCAACGCCGCATGTACATCGCGGCCCTTGAGCAGATACGGTGATGTCAACGTATTGTCTACGACGTACACCAGATTATGTTCGCGACACAGCAAGCCGATATTCTCCAGATCGGCGATCTGGGTCCCCGGATTGGCAATAGTTTCAACAAACACCATGCGGGTTTCGGGTCGGATTGCCGAGCGGATGCTGGCAGCGTCAGAAGGATCCACAAACGTGATATCGATGCCGAACTGCGTCAACGTACCCAGCAGACTGTTGGTATTGCCAAAAATGTAACTGCTGGAAATAAGGTGATCGCCCTTGCGTAGCAACGTCAGGAAGATGGCGCTTAGCGCAGCCATGCCGCTGGCAAAGGTGACGGTTCCCTTACCCTGCTCCAGCAAGGTAATTTTGTTTTCAAGTGCCGCCGTGGTCGGTGTGCCCTGGCGGGCATAGGTGTATCCAGGCTTACCCTGAAATACCGCGGCCAGTTCACGCGCATCAGCATAGGCGTACTCGGTCGACACATGGATGGGCTTATGGATGGCCCCATGCTCTATACGATCACGCCGGTCGGCGTGCAACACAGTTGTGGTCAGCTGTTTTTCCTTCATATTGCATCTCTGATAAAAATTACTTTCTCTGACGGACAGTCTCAAACAGACAGACCGCACTGGCAACGCTTACATTCAGGCTTTCGACAGACCCCAGCATCGGAATCCGAACCAGTTGATCGCAGGTTTCCCGCGTCAGTCTCCTGAGGCCCTCGCCCTCGGCACCCATGACCCAGGCCACCGCGCTTCGGGCGTCAACCGCATGCATATCGCTGGAGGCCTCATCATCAGTACCGATAAGCCAGATATTTCGGTCCTTGAGCGCCCGCATCGTTCTGGCCAGATTGGTGACCATGATATAGGGCACGGTATCGGCAGCGCCGCAGGCAACCCTCTGCACGGTTGCGTTCAGCCCGACAGCGCGATCCTTGGGTGCGATCACGGCATGCACGCCGGCCGCATCTGCGGTACGCAGGCAGGCACCCAGATTATGCGGATCGGTCACGCCGTCCAGAATCAGCAGATGTGCCGGCTCGGTTATCACATCGAGCACATCATCGACGTTGACTGCCAGCTGTTTGGGGTCCGCCACGGCTACCACGCCCTGATGACGCACGCCTTTGGCCAGGCCTTCAAGCCGGTCCGGCGACACGGGAATAACCTTGATTTCATGTTGTTTGGCCAGGTCAACCAGGCTCTGCATGCGCTTGTCGCTGCGCGACGCTTCTATATAAATTTCCCGGATGGAATCGGCTGCATGACGCATTCTTGCGGTCACGGCATGAAATCCTGCCAGTATCTGACGGCTAGACATAATAGGTTCCTGAACTCAATATATTTACCACCCGATGCGCTGATCCAGGGCGGATACACGCATCGGGCTCCTGATGGCCTGATCGCTGATATCGTGGTTGATCAGCGACGGCGGGATGCTTTCTTGCCGGCAGGCTGTGCAGCCTTTTTACCGGCTTTTTTTGCCGCAGTCCGACGCTCAAGGGCCTGCTGCCCGCGGCTTTTAATGCCGGCCGGCTTTGGCTTGGCTGCCCGCTTGGGTTGTCGCGGCGGTGTATCCTGGCGCTGGGCTTCCTTGCGCAGCGAATCGTAGGTAATGCCTTTGACCAGGGCAAACTCGATGCGTCTGGCTTCCAGATCCACGCGCGTCACCTGCACCTGCACACTGTCGGTCAGCCGGTATTTCTTGCCCGTGCGCTCGCCGCGCAATTCGTTCAGGCTTTCATTGAACTGGAAGTAATCGGTTCCCAGCTCTGACACGTGCACCAGCCCTTCGACATAAAGCGTATCGAGTGTGATGAACAGGCCAAAAGAGGTGACGCCGGTGACCTTGCCACTGAATACTTCACCCACATGCTCGCGTACGAACCAGCATTTGAGCCACGCTTCAACATCGCGCGAGGCATCGTCGGCACGGCGTTCGTAGGCCGACAGGACAATCCCCAGCTTTTCCCACAGGGCATGTTCATGCTGCTGGCGCGACTCGCCTTCCACCCACGCCACGCCGGCGGTTTCCGGAACATAGGCGCGCTTGGCCAAAATTGCCTTGATGACACGATGGGTCAGCAGATCCGGATAGCGCCGAATAGGCGACGTAAAATGCGTATAGCTGGGATAAGCCAGGCCGAAGTGCCCTGCATCATCAGGACTATAGATTGCCTGCTGCATGGAGCGCAGCGCCATGGTCTGGATGATTTGAAAATCGGGGCGGGCCCGTGCCGCATCGAGTAACGCGGCGTAATCCTTGCCGCTGGGTTCGTCGCCCCCGGCCAGGGACAGGCCCAGCGTGCGCAGATACTCGCGCAGGTTTTTCAGTTTTTCCGGCGTCGGCCCTTCATGCACACGATACAGGCTCAGGCGCTTGTTGGCCTTGACGAACTCGGCCGCGCAGGTATTGGCGGCCAGCATGCATTCTTCGATGAGCTTGTGTGCGTCGTTGCGCACATGCGGGACGATCTGCTCGATCTTGCCCAGCTCATTGCTGATAATCTTGGTTTCAATGGTGTCAAAATCCATCGCGCCGCGCTGCTTGCGGGTGCCATCCAGCAGTTGATAAAGCGTATACAGGTCCTGGATATGCGGCAACACATGCTTTAAGGCACGGGCTGTGGGCCCGTCAATTTGCTGCAGCGCTGTCCAGATCTGGGTATAAGTGGTGCGTTCATGCGAATGGATGACCGCGTTGTAGAACTGATAGGCAGCAACCGTGCCGGCCTTGGCGCCGGTGGCGGGGATCACCATGTCGCACACCAGCACCAGGCGGTCTACCTGCGGATTGAGTGAACAGAGTCCATTGGACAACTTCTCGGGCAGCATGGGAATAACTCGCCGCGGAAAGTAAACGCTGGTGCCACGGGCCAGTGCATCGGTGTCAATGGCGTCTTCAGGACGCACATAATGACTGACATCGGCAATGGCCACCAGCAGGCGCCATCCCTTGCGCCGCCGTTGTTCTGTACCGATATTGACCGGTTCGCAGTAGACCGCGTCATCAAAGTCGCGGGCGTCCTCGCCGTCAATCGTAATAAAAGGCACGTCGCGCAGATCAACGCGACCATTCAGATCCCGCTGCATCACGGTTTCCGGCAGTGCATCTGCCTGCGCCAGCGCCGCCTCGGAAAAGCCGACAGGTACATCAAACTTACGTACCGCAATTTCAATTTCCATGCCCGGGTCGTCAATTTCCCCGAGCACTTCAATAATGCGTCCGAGCGGCTGGGTATGGCGGGTAGGCTGCTGCACGATTTCAACCGTGACGACCTGGCCATGCTGGGCGCCGCCCACATCTGATGCGGGCACTAGAATGTCATGTTTAATGCGCTGGTCTTCGGGTGCCACTACGTATATGCCCTGCTCTTGCAACAGACGGCCTACCAGCCGGTTGGTGCTGCGTTCCAGCACTTCGACAATGGTGCCTTCGGGCTTGCCGCGATATTCTCCGGTGGGTTTGACCTGCACCCGGTCGCCATGCAATACCTTGAGCATTTCGCGTGGCGACAGAAACAGATCCTGGCTGCCATCCTCAGGAATCAGAAAGCCAAAACCATCGCGATGTCCCTGAACACGCCCGATCACATAATCCTTGGGCTTTGCCGTGACCTGCCAGCCCTGTGGCGTATTGTCCAGCTGGCCGTCACGCTGCATGGCAGCCAGGCGTTTTTCCAGGCCGTCTACGCCAGCCTGACGGGTCAGATTGAAGTGATTGATAAGCTGCTGCAAGGGTTGCGGTTTGTCTGCGCCACGCAGCAAACTGAGTATATTTTCCCGTGAAGGGACATCCGGATCGTAATCGTGACCGGGTTCGGGCAGCGGCAGCGACGACTGCTGGGTATTAGCTGATTTTTTTCTCGTTGCCATGCGTAATTTCTTTAAAATTGGATGAGTTGCACACCAGCCCGCGCGGGGCCTCTGGGCTTTAGGTTATCACCATTCTATTACATTAATCGGCCATCTTTGTCCAAATACAGGCCGCTGCCCGATAAGACAAAACAATCATGGCACCCCCGCCTGCTGCTGGCTCAACCCCAGAACCGCTGCACCAGAAACCGGATAACCATGGCAAAACAAACCACCACGATCAGCGGTCGGATCAGACGCGCCCCATGATTGACCGCCACTACCGAGCCCGATACCGATCCGACAATCTGCCCGCAGATCATGACCGCGCCAACGAGCCACAGTACCTGGCCGCCCACAATGAACACCGCGACCGAGGCGACATTACTGGCAAAGTTGAACAATCGCGCCGCCCCCGACGCCTTGACGATATGCATGCCGCGAAGTGTGATATTGGCCAGGGAAAAGAAAGAACCTGCGCCAGGCCCGAAAAAACCGTCATAAAAACCAATGGTCGGCACCACGCCGAACTCAAAAGGTTTGGAACCGATGCGTGCGGCCCTTTCGGTCTGCCCGGCCGAGGGAGTGAGCAGAAAATACAGCCCAATGGCCAGCAAGACAAGAGGAATCAGGAAATCGAGCACACTCGGGTCGATCATCTGGATCAGCACCGTGCCCAGACACGCCCCCGCAAATGACATCAGGGCGGGCACGCGCAGCTCACGAAAATTGATGACCCCGCGCCGCATCATGGTCAGGGATGATGCAAGCGTACCGACACTGCCCTGCAGTTTATTGGTGGCCAGTACATTGAGCACCGGAAAGCCCATAAGCATCATGACCGGAATGACAATTAGCCCGCCGCCGCCGGCCAATGCATCCACAAAACCGGCCAGCATGGCCACAAAAAACAGAATGAGAAAAACGTTCCAGCCCAGCTCTACTTCCATGTTGAACACCTGCTACCCTGTTCGGTCACGCCAGCCTGACGGGATAGAATACGAACAGGCCGGCGCTGCAACTATACCGGAAATTGCGCCTATCCAAGGTAAAATGAGCGCAGCAATATTCACGGAAAAGCCTGGCGTTGGCCAGTATTGATCACCAGGCCAACCTTTTACTCAATTTATCTGCCACAAGTCAGGTATTTACCAGGAAGCTGCCATATGTCCGGTTATTTGATGGTCAAACATTCTCACATGACCCTCGCCATTCTGAGTCTGTTGTTTTTTATTTTGCGCGCCGGCTGGTCGATCTCAGGATCAGCACTGCTTACGCGGCCATTTGTACGTATCGCGCCCCATGTGATCGACACACTATTGCTGGTCTGTGGCCTGTATCTGCTGGCTTTCATCGGCATGCAGGCATTTATTGTGGCCAAGCTGATCGGGCTGGTGTTCTATATCGGACTGGGCACCATGGCGATCAAGCGGGCCCGCACTTCCGGACAAAAAGCCGTGTTTGCGGCGCTTGCAGTGCTCACCTTCTTCTATATCATGGGCGCCGCAATCAAACACAGCCCATGGTCCTGGCTCAGCCCCACGCTGGGGGCATAAGCGAGCAGTCACCCGGTTCCCGGCCCTTTGCTAAACAGTAACCTGGCTGTGCCGGTCAAAAAAATCGGTCAGCCAAGCTGCAGGCTCATGGTGCGATGGGCAATACCGGCATCCATATAGACATCGCCCTCGGCCACGAATCCGTAACGCACATAAAACCCCATGGCATGAACCTGGGCGCTGAGCACCACCTCGGTATCGCCGCGCGAGCGCGCTGCCTGAATCAGGCGTTGCAATACCAGCCCGCCAATGCCCGTTCCTCTTGCAATCTTGCGCACAGCCATGCGGCCGATATGGCCGTCAGGCAACAGCCGTCCGGTCGCTATCGGCCGGTGCTGCGCATCATAGGCGACCGCATGAATGCATTGCGCGTCCATTTCGTCCATTTCCAGCTCTGGCGGCACCTGTTGTTCAATCACGAACACTTCGTGTCGCACCATTGACGCGTGGTCTTTGAGCGCATCCCAGTTGTCCACGCGCAGCTGCGTCGCTGGGGCAATGTTCGCGTTCTCGGGCATATTGGGCTGTTGGCGTTCCATCATCGCTCCTGCGGCAATCAGGCCTGCACCGGTGCAGGCGGCGTCTCTATGGGTCGCCAGTACCAGGTCCCGTCACCGTTCAAATGCAACAGATGCGTGTGTTGCGGGATCAAGGTGCTACGGTGGCCGACGCTGATCAGTTTCAGATCTGGCAGGCGCTGGTGTACCAGACGGTACATGGCGTCTTCCAGGCCTTCGTCCATTGCCGATGTTGCCTCGTCAATGAAGGCGGCAGACGGCGCTGCCA
>JBOIGK010000105.1:0-4472 GCA_050742695.1 Advenella sp.
ATATAGCCGTTTTCCAGTTCCAGCTGGCCCTCGAAGAGAGTGGTGTTGGGGTGGTGGCCAATGGCAATGAAAACACCGGTCACGGCGAGGTCTTCCAGATGTCCGTCCACATGACGCAGCCTTGCACCGGTCACGCCGCTCTGGTCACCCAGTACTTCGTCCAGCGTGTTGAACAGTTTCAGCGACATGGTGCCGCCATTGACCTTGTCCATCAGCTTGTCAACCAGGATGGGCTCGGCGCGGAATGTATCGCGACGATGCACCAGCGTTACGTGACGGCAGATGTTGGACAGATACAGTGCTTCTTCAACGGCGGTATTGCCGCCGCCAACCACAATGACATCCTGGTTGCGATAGAAGAAACCATCGCAGGTGGCGCAGGCTGATACCCCTTTGCCCATGAAAGCAGTTTCAGACGGCAGACCCAGATATTTGGCTGAAGAGCCGGTCGCAATGATCAGGGCGTCGCAGGTAAATGTAGTGCCGGACTCCGAGACCAGCCGGAACGGGCGCACCGACAGATCGGCTTCTTTAATGTGTTCCTGAACAATGTCGGTGTTAAAGCGCGTTGCGTGTTCCAGAAAGCGCTGCATCAGGTCGGGGCCCTGCACGCCTTGGGCGTCGGCAGGCCAGTTGTCCACGTCGGTCGTGGTCATGAGCTGTCCGCCCTGTTCCATACCGGTAACCAGTACCGGATTCAGGTTGGCGCGGGCTGCGTAAACCGCGGCGGTATAGCCAGCCGGCCCGGCACCCAGAATCAGCACTTTTGCATGTTTGGTTTTGTCAGCCATTGTGTCTTATCCTAAAAATCCAATGGGCAATTATAATGGATCGCTACGCGGCGCCGTTCAAAACCCCGAAACTGCCACGGTTTTGCCGCAGGCCCGAAAATACCGCCTGATGACGATCTCATCGCCGGGAAATACGGATGCTATCCGACGAGTTGTTGCCTCATTGTCATTAATTAAATGGGGACGACGCCTGTTAAAACAACAGCTTACGAAGAATTCACAATCAATGAGTATTCCACGGTTAGAATATAAATAACATTTAATATCAATAAGCTATAATGCTTTATTGACCGAATTTATAGTTATGGCACGCACTTCAAATACCGCTCCCACTCGTTCCGCCCGCAATACACGCAATACCGGGTCACGATCGTCCGCCAGAAATGCGCGCAACGCACAGAATGCCGAACCCAGTCGGCTGGCCGCCATGTTTACGGAAGCCAAATGGGTTCTGTATGCTGCGTTGGCCGCTGCCCTGTCGGTCATGCTGTTTACCTGGCATCCGAATGACCCTGGTTGGGTCAGCACTTCGTCATCCACCCTGGTTCATAACCGCTTGGGTGCAGTGGGTGCGTATGTGTCCGATATCCTGCTGTATCTTTTCGGCCTGTCGGCCTGGTGGTTTGTGGCCTTATGCCTCAAGCGCATGTGGGTGGGTTATAAATTGCTCATGAGTCGTATCGTGGCCAATCCCGATGTGGCGTTGCCGCGCGTGCACTGGGAGCAGGGTGTCGGTTTCGCCTTGCTTTTTATCGGCTCCATGGGCTTTGAAGCCAGTCAGCTGGCGCACATTGGTTCGCAATTGCCGGGCGGTGCCGGCGGCGTGCTGGGCCAGTATATTAGCAGTCTGTTTGCAACGGCGGTCGGGGTGCCGGGCGCGGTGCTTATTCTGTTTTTCATGGTGGTGCTGGGCCTGGGCCTGTTTCTGGATTTTTCCTGGCTGTCGCTGGCTGAAAAAATCGGCTCGGCCATACAGCGTACGCTCAATGCGCTGATCAATCTGAAGACCGCCCGCCAGGATCGCAAGGCCGGTGAAATTGCCCAGGTGGCGCGTGAAGCAGAGGTGGTGACACAAAAAGAACAACTGGTGCACGAGACCTCGGTGCGCATTGAACCGCAAATTACCGTGTTTCCCACCTCCGAGCGTGTGATCAAGGAAAAGCAGCGCACGCTGTTTGAGCCGCCCAAGAATGCCAGCGGAGAGCTGCCGGCACTGGAGTTGCTTGATCCTCCCGGCGAAAATATCGAATCGGTCTCGCCTGAGACCATCGAATATACGTCGCGCCTGATCGAGAAAAAACTGCGCGACTTCGGCGTGCAGGTGACCGTGGTTGCCGCGCAGGCCGGACCGGTTATTACCCGTTATGAAATTGAGCCGGCCACCGGCGTCAAGGGAAGCCAGATCGTCAACTTGTCCAAGGACCTGGCGCGTGCGCTCAGTCTGGTCAGCATTCGCGTGGTTGAAACCATTGTCGGCAAAAACCTGATGGGCCTGGAATTGCCCAACCCACGGCGACAAATGGTCCGGCTATCGGAAATCATTGGCTCCAAGACTTATCATGACAACGCCTCTTCGCTGACAATGGCGCTGGGCAAGGACATTGCCGGCAATCCGGTGGTTGCTGACCTGGCTAAAATGCCTCACTTGCTGGTCGCCGGTACAACCGGGTCGGGCAAGTCAGTCGGTATCAATGCCATGATTATTTCACTGCTATATAAAGCCGACGCTTCCCAGGTCCGTCTTATTCTTATTGATCCGAAAATGCTGGAAATGAGCATTTACGAGGGCATTCCGCATCTGCTGGCGCCGGTGGTAACCGACATGCGTCAGGCTGCCAATGCACTGAACTGGTGTGTGGGAGAGATGGAAAAGCGCTACAAGCTCATGAGTAAAATGGGCGTGCGCAATATCAGCGGCTTCAACAGCAAAATCCGCGAGGCTGCCAAAAAAGGCGAATCCATTCCCAATCCGTTCTCACTAACACCGGAAGAGCCGGAACCGTTGAAAACCCTGCCCATGATCGTGGTGGTGATTGATGAGCTGGCCGACCTGATGATGGTGGTGGGCAAGAAAATTGAAGAGCTTATAGCCCGTCTGGCACAAAAGGCGCGAGCTGCCGGTATTCACCTGATTCTGGCGACACAGCGCCCCAGCGTGGATGTGATTACCGGTCTGATCAAGGCCAATATTCCCACGCGTATCGCGTTTCAGGTTTCTTCCAAAATTGACTCGCGCACCATTCTTGACCAGATGGGTGCCGAGGCGTTGCTGGGCCAAGGCGATATGCTGTATCAGCCGCCCGGCACCGGTTTGCCCAATCGGGTGCACGGCGCGTTTGTCGACGACGACGAAGTGCATCGTGTGGTCGATTATCTCAAAGAGCAGGGCGAGCCCGATTATATTGATGGCCTGCTCGAAGGTGGTGTCGGCGGCGAAACCGGTGACGGCGTAGGCAGTGTGACCGGCTTTACCGATAATGAATCGGATCCGCTGTACGATCAGGCGGTGGCCGTGGTATTGAAAAATCGCCGCGCGTCCATCTCGTCGGTTCAACGGCATCTTCGCATCGGCTATAACCGCGCCGCGCGGCTGCTGGAGCAAATGGAGCAGTCAGGCATTGTCTCTACCATGCAGTCCAATGGCAATCGGGAAATTCTGGTTCCCGCCGGGCAGGAAGAGCCCGACGCTTAAAGCCGGCGGACCAGGCATGACCAGCCTGTAATACGCCGTAACCGCGAGTTCCTGCTTACGGCATCCATAGGGATGCCGTAAGTATTTGCAGTCACGGTCAAATTACAGCGGTGCAATTGTATTTACGATTTCGTTACATCCTTTCTTGCCCTGTTAATGGTAAAACAGGTCATGTTTCCGGTGGTATTCACAGGGCATTGCCCGACTGCCGGGCCGAACAACAACAGGAGTTCATTCATGAAAAAAACGTTACTTGCGGTCTGCCTGGCGATGGTTGCGACGGTCCCAGTCTCGACACTGGCACAGGACATCAAGGTGAACCCCGATATGATGAATCCGGACGCCGGCCTGTCAACGACGCTTGAGGGCGTGACATTCGAGAAGATTCCCGAGGTCAAGAACACACAGCAGACGGACGCCCGGCAACAATTGAAGGATTTTGTGGCGCAGGTCAAATCGGCCAGTGGCGAGTTTGCTCAGAAAACATCTGGCGGCAAAGGCAAAAACAGGGCGGCCCAGACCGGTACCTTCTCTTTTGAGCGTCCGGGAAAATTCAACTGGAGTGTGGTCAAGCCCTATGCGCAAAGCGTGATCTCCGACGGCAAAACCGTCTATCAATATGATCCCGACTTGCGACAGGTCACGGAACGCCCGGTGAGCAAAGCGGTTGGCGCTTCACCTGCGGCCATTCTGTTCGGTTCCGGTACGCTGGACGATTCATTCAAGCTGTCTGCACTGCCTGATAACCAGGGCATGGTGTGGATGCGCGCAACCCCCAAAGTGTCTGACGCTGGTTTGACGCATGTGGATATCGGCTTTGCCAATAACCTGCCGGCCGAGCTGATCATTCTGGACTCTTTCGGGCAGACCACGTCGATTAAATTGCGCAATTTCAAAAGCAACGCGAAAATTCCCGCCAGTGCCTACCAGTTCAAAGCCCCTCCTGGCGTAGATACCGTTAAAATGTAGGCTGTCAAAGGGCCTGTGCC
>JBOIGK010000106.1:0-2287 GCA_050742695.1 Advenella sp.
AGCGCAGCTGTACATGTGGCCATTATCCTGCTGTTCGCCGCACTGGCATGGACCATTATTGCAAGCATCATCGAGAGCCGCCTGAGCGGCACTGGCAACCGGGCGCCCAGTGCGCGCGAAAAAACGCTGCTATCACTGTTTCGTAATGCTGCACTGATCGTGATCATCACCATGACGATCCTGATCCTGCTGTCCCAGATCGGCATCAATATCGGCCCGCTGATTGCCGGCGCCGGAGTGGTGGGTCTGGCCATTGGTTTTGGCGCACAAAAACTGGTGCAGGACATTATCACGGGCATCTTCATCCAGCTTGAAAACGGCATGAATGTGAATGATGTCGTGGAAGCGGGCGGGGTTTTTGGCACCGTGGAAAAAATGACCATCCGCTCGGTGGGCATTCGCACCATGGACGGCGGCTATCACCTGATTCCGTTCTCATCGGTTGACGTCGTTGCCAACCACATGCGTGATTTTTCCTATCATATGGGTGAGTACACCATTGCACATCGGGAAAATGTGGACGACGCCATTGAACACTTGCGTGCCGCGTTTGCAGAATTGATGCAGGATGAGGTCCTGTCGCCCGAAATACTGGAAGAAATTACCATTCCCGGCGTAACAGCCATCAACGAACGCGGCGTCACCATCCGGGTGCTGATCAAAACCACACCGGGCATGCAATGGGCAGTGCAACGCGGTTATAACCGTCTGGTCAAGAAACATTTCAACGCCGCCAATATCGAACTGCCATACCCGCATACCGTGGTTTATTTTGGCCAGGACAAGGACGGCAATGCGCCTTCGGCACGGGTAGATCTTGGACGCAAGGCCGAGCAGGCGCCAACGCCCAAGGGCAAGGCGCCGGCAGCCGGGCATACGCCGCGCAAACTGGCGCCGCGCAGCGGTGGCTCGGAGGATGTCCTGGGCAATGAGCTGGAACAACGGGTGCCCGATGAAGACGGAAATGGCGAGGCGGACGACTCGCTGCGTCCCGGGCCGACATCCTGACAAGGCCGCGGCCTTGTCAGCCGCGGCTTTCTTTTACCATACAGACTATGCCAACCGTGCAGGTCGCGAGCAGCAAGCCGCCCTGCGCACCATGCTGACCGGTGCAGCGCCTGTCTCTGTGCGCCGCTCTGTCAGGTGTAATGAACGCTAATCCGATTATTCTGCCATTCGTGCACGACCACATCCAGTCCGTATAATTCCTTGAGCACGGGCGGTTGGATGAAAGTCTGCGGCGGGCCCTGGTGCAGAACCCTGCCGTTGCGCATCCCGATGATCAGGTCCGAATAGCAGGATGCAAAATTGATATCGTGCAACACCATCACAACTGTCTTATTCAGCTGGTCTGCGGCGCGGCGCATCACCTTCATGATGTCAACCGCATTTTTCATGTCCAGGCTGTTCAGTGGCTCATCCAGCAGGACATATTCCGTGTCCTGGCATAAGACCATGGCAATGAAGGCACGCTGGCGCTGCCCGCCCGAGAGCTCATCCAGGAATCGCTGCTCCAGCCCATTGAGATTCAGATAGGCAATGGCGCGCTCAACATGGCTGCGGTCCTGCACCGTCAGGCGACCATGCGTATGCGGATACCTGCCAAATGCCACCACATCCTGAACCGTCAGGCGCAAGGGAAGATGATTGTCCTGGCGCAAAATGGACAAATGCCGGGCCAGCTCGGCCGTATCGGTGCGAGCGATATCCAGCCCGCCAACCTCGACCGACCCGGCAGACATGGGCAGCAGGCGGCTGATCATGCCAAGCAATGTGGATTTGCCAGCGCCATTGGGGCCGACAATGGAAGTGACGCCACCCCTGGGGATTTGCACTGAAACATCATCCACCACGCGCAAATTTGCGTAGTCCTTGCTGACACCATTGACCTTTATCATCGTTGTCCCTTGCGCGCAATCAGCGCGATAAACATCAGCCCGCCGGCAAACTCGATGACGACGCTGACCGTAGTATTCAGAGCCAGGCCATGCTCCAGCACGGTCTGGCCGCCTACCAGTGCAACAATACCAAGCAGTACCGCAGCCGGCACCGTATATTTATGTTTATCGGTCTGCATGATCATGTATGCGAGATTGCTCACCAGCAACCCAAAAAACGTAACTGGCCCCACCAGCGCCGTTGATACCGATACCATCACGTCAATCAGCACAAGAGTGAGCCAAAGTGTCCTGCGATAATGGATTCCAAGGTTGATCGCTACCTCACGACCAAGCGACAACACATCATAGGCCCGGCGCAGCCGCCAGCCGATCAACGACACGCCCCC
>JBOIGK010000107.1:0-5532 GCA_050742695.1 Advenella sp.
GTATGCAGCTTCTCGATGATGGCGTAGTCGTCGGGATAGTTCTGGAACCCGCCGCCGGCGTCGATGACCGAGGTGACACCGAGGCTGTTCAACTCGCGCATGAAATGCCGCGAGGAATTGAGCTGATAGTCCGGATCGAGCTTCGGACCTTTGGCCAGCGTCGAATAGAGAATGGTCGCGTTCGGTTGCGCCAGCAGCAGGCCTGTCGGATTACCCTTCGCATCGCGCATAATCTGGCCGCCAGGCGGGTTCGGAGTATCCTTCCCATAGCCGACGACACGCAAGGCGGCAGCGTTCAGCAGTGCCCGATCATAAAGATGCATGATAAAGACCGGCGTATCGGGGGCGACGGCGTTCAGTTCAGCAAGCGTGGGCAGGCGTTTTTCTGCGAACTGGTGCTCAGTGAAACCGCCCACCACACGTACCCATTGTGGAGCGGGCGTGCGGTCTACCTGGCGCTTGAGCATCGCCATCGCCTCGGCAAGCGAGGGCACGCCATCCCAACGCAGCTCCATATTGTAGTTCAGCCCACCGCGAATGATATGGGTGTGGCTGTCGATCAGCCCGGGAATCAGGCGGCGGCCCTTCGCGTCGATGATTTCAGCTCCGGGCATGGCGGCGCGGATCTCGGCCTGCGATCCTACGGCGAGGAATTTGCCGTCGCGGATGGCGACCGCCTCTGCGCAGGGGTTGCCCCGGTCAAGTGTGGTGACCTTGGCGTTGATGATGATCATGTCTTTCCGGGACATCCGGTTCTCCATAACGATTAAGGTGATTGGGCAGGTCAGACTACTTCGTCACAAGTCGGGTGACGAGTCTCGGGCGAGATCCACCCAGGCGACAAGCAGGAATCCCCCGATGAGACCGAGATGTTCGAAAAAGGCATTGGCATCCGCGTGCCTGGCCTTGCCTGCCGGTTGCTCCCAGAACCGCAGCGCGATCAGGGTGGACACAAGTGTGAACGCAGCCAGGGTCAGCGCACCCAGCCAGCGCAGCAGGCCCGTTAACATCAACACAGAGGCGCCTAGTTCCAGCACGATTACCAGAACGGCAAACAACGCGGGCGGAGTCAGGCGAAAGTGGGCCATCTCAGCGAGGGCGCCGGGGAAATCGGTCAGCTTGACCAGACCGCCCTGGATATAGGCCGCGCACAATCCCAGATGTGCGAGAAACAGAATCGCGATCGACAATGCGCCACCCGCTTCAATGCTGAATGACATCGGCCCACTCCGGGTGCTTCAGTGACTGCGCCCGCACGAAGGGGCACAGCGGCACAATGCGGTATGCCTTGGCGCGGGCATCTGCGATCAAAGCCTCGACCAGCGCCGAAGCGGCTCCTGTGCCGCGCATCGCATCGGGAACAAAGGTATGGTCAGCGATGACCAGCACACCGGACACCTTCGAGATGGCCAGCTCACCCTCTCCTTCAATACCATTGATACAGGCGACAAAGCGACCCTTCTGGCCTTTATCCTCGTATGAAATCCGAACCGTAGGTTTCTCGGTCATTGCAACCTCTGTGAATTTGAATAGATAGGGTGACCACACACCGATCGGCAAGCGCCACCCCAGGACTGACTCAGGCTGCCGGATTGGGTCCGATGGTCTCGCCGTGCTCGACACGCTCCGGGGCCTTGTGAACCATGGTGTAGGCGTAATCGGCGCCGATACCGTACGCGCCCGAATGCGCTTTGACGATGTCGAGCGTGGCGTCATAGGTCTCCTTGCGGGCCCAGTCGCGCTGCCATTCCAACAGCACCTGCTGCCAGGTCACTGGCACCACGCCGACCTGTATCATCCGGTCCATCGCATATTCATGCGCCTCGACCGAGGTGCCACCCGAGGCGTCGGCCACCATGTAGATCTCATAATCGGTATCCTTCATGCACGACAGCGCGAAGCTCAGGTTGCAGACCTCGGTCCACAGCCCCGAGACAACTACCTTCTTGCGACCCTGCGCGGCATTGACGGCCAGCGCATCGCGCACGTTCTGGTCGTCCCACGAATTCATCGAGCTGCGTTCCAGCAATTTGTTGTCTGGGAAGACCGCCAGCAGTTCCGGATATGTATGGCCAGAGAAGCTGAGCGTCTCGACCGTGGTAATGGTCGTGGGTATGTCGAAGGCTTTGGCGGATTTGGCCAGCGCGACGACATTATTTTTCAGCACCTGGCGGTCGATCGACTGAACGCCGAAAGCCATCTGTGGCTGCTGATCGATGAAAATAAGCTGGCTGTTCTGCGGAGTAAGCAGTTCTAGTTTACTGGACATAGAAAATCTCTCTTCAAATATGGGTTACAGGATATGGCTCGGGGGATATCATGGGGTGGACATACGGCGGGGTAACACAGGTGGCGCCCGCGCAGGGCCCGATGGTGTCAGACGACCCGCTTCAAGAAATGCGCGAACTCCCGCTTCTCAACGTTGCTGATCCCATTTTCGTGAAAATTCTGGATATGCGGGCCATGTTCATGATGCCTGGCCTGGGCCTGAACGGATGACCACCCCTCGAAAAACACGAAGCGCCCAGGCTCGGCCTGGTCTTCGTAAAGTTCATAACGGATATTGCCGTCCTCGTTGCGCGATGGTTCGACAAGCACGGACAGATCGCGACGCAATTGGTCTTCCTTGCCTGCCTTGGCCTTGAGCCCAACGACAATGAATAATTCGCTCATTCGTTTTTTTTCCTTGCAGGATATTTGATGGTGCTCGACATGTCGACCACCACCAGCAAATGTCAGGCGCTCACTTACTTCTTGGCAGCATCCTCTGCGGCCTTTTCTACGTTGAAGCCGTCAGCGTTGTCGAACACGCCCATGAAGCCAGGAACCGTCGCCTCGCGCGACCAGTCGCGCTGAAGCTCGCAATACATCTGTACCCGGCTGATGAGTTTTGCGCCTGCCTGCTCCATACGGTGCAGCGCTGCCTCGTGCGCGGCCAGGGAGGTGCCGCCGACCGCGTCGATCGGCACATAGACCTCATAACCTTCCTGGATCGCATCAAGCGCAGGAAAGGTCAGGCACGCTTCGGTCCAAAGCGCGGTCATAATGAGCTTGCGACGGCCTATCGCCTTTACCGCGTCCTTGAACCCGGTGTCCTCCCAACTGTTGATCGAGGTGCGGTCGTAGGTCGGCAGGTGACCGAGCACAGCCTGCAGTTCCGGAATCGGCGGCTTGTTGCGACCCGTTGCGACATTGACGGTCGAGTGAACGATAGGAAGGTTGTAATTGACGGCAGCCTTGGCAGTGCTCACGATGTTGAACACCAGCTCGTCGCGCGGCATGGAACGAATCGACGAGACCTGGATCGGCTGGTAATCAATAATGATGAATGCAGAATTGTCGGGCGTCAGCAATTGATCGGTCTGGGAATTACGGATTGCTTCACTTGTCATAATATTCTCTGTCGATGTAGGAGCGGGTTACGGGAAATGGGTGTTAATAGCGGTATTGCCTGAAACAGTATTGTGCTGTTTGCATGATCGATACGGTAGTCCTATTCTGGGGCGAGCTGTATTGCAAAAAGAGGAACGCTGAACTACCCTTTCGATTACTCCGTCTATTCATATAGTCAGTCAATGATGGGCGGCCGCATCAACCAGAATCAACTCGGCATCCGCATGCGCAGTTATCCGGACGATATTCTCATTGTGAATTGCCACACCATCGCCTGTGCTCAGCCTGATGCCATTTATCTCTATGGTTCCAACCGCCGGCACCAAATAGCCATATCGGTGCGCATCAGAAAATTGATACTCAACTGTTTCGCCTGCTCTGACTGTTGCACCTAACACACGGGCATCGCTTCGAATTGGCAGCGCATCTTCATCCGCTTCGAAGCCGCTTGCAAGCGGCACGAATCGGTTCACACGGCCGTGCTTCGGAAAGGGTTTCGTGCCCCAGGATGGCGGCTGCCCATGCTGATTCGGCAGAATCCAGATCTGGAAAATGCGGGTTATCGTCGATTCAACGTTGTACTCAGAGTGCCGTATACCCGTTCCGGCACTCATCACCTGCACATCTCCGGCAATCGTACGGCCTTGATTGCCCAGATCGTCGCGATGCGTAATGGCCCCCTCGCGCACATACGTTATGATTTCCATATCAGCATGAGGGTGCGGCGCAAAGCCAGTACCGGGTTGTATAATGTCGTCGTTCCATACGCGTAGCGCACCCCAGTTAACCCGTTCGGGGTCGTGGTAATGGGCAAATGAAAAATGATGTTTGGCATTAAGCCAGCCATGATTTGCGCCACCTAAGCTGTCAAAAGGTCGGTATTCGATCATAAGTCCTTCCTGAGCGCCTGCAAGTAATTTCGCCTAGTGTAATCAGCATCATCATGACCAGGAACACTCAGAATCGAATATCAACGTTTCCGTTTTTGATGTCTTGCCACTACGCTTACTGTGCTCAAATCACGTGCATATTCACACATTCCCAGCGCCTGCCGTAGACCGGCCCGGGATCTGCTAAAGGACATGGTTACTGCTCACATGAAAAAGAAGCTACCCGACTTGGAAGCATGGGCAGTTTTTGCAAAAGTTGCGGAAACCGGCTCTTTTGCCCGTGCAGCAGCCGAGCTTGAACTATCGCAGGCGACCGTTTCAAAAACGATATCAAGGCTGGAAGCCCGCATGAATGTCGTGCTTGTTCAACGGACTTCGCGCAGCGTGTCTTTAACTGACACCGGCCACGCCGCGCTTGACCGCGCCATCAATATTCTTGAGCATGGTCAGGCGGTAGAGGCGGAAATTACAGAACAATCGACCAGCCTGCGTGGCCTGGTCAGGATATCGCTCCCCGTCTCTTTCGGCATCAGCCGACTATCGCCGATCCTGTCGAATTTTCTCACTATGCATCCCGACATAGAACTTGATGTAGAGTTTAGTGATCGGCAGGTGGACCTTATAGAAGAGAAATTTGATTTCGCCTTGCGTATTGCGACCTTGATCGATTCCACTCTACTGGCTCGACAGCTGTGCCAGGTACGAATCCTGTTAGTCGGCTCGCCGACCTACTTCAAGCGCTACGGCAAGCCCCGGCACCCCCGCGATATCGCCAACCATAAGACTTTAAAATACTCATATACCCGTGGCAGGCAGGGCTGGCGATTCTTGCATAAGGAGCATGGCGAATTTTCCCAGGTCAATCCAGTGCAAATGCAAGCCAACAATGCAGACGCATTAAATTACGCATTATTAGCGGGGCTGGGGATGGCGCTTCAACCGGAGTTTCTCGTATGGGATGGATTGCAGTCGGGAACCCTGGAGACAGCAATGGATGACTGGCAGGTCGAGCCTTTGTCGCTTCATATTGTGGCGCCACCTGGTCGCAAGCGGCCAATTCGTGTTCAAGCCCTCATAGACTACATACTACAAAGTTTAACCAAAGAACCGTGGGCACATTTTATAGAAGGTGCGCCAGCAGGCACTGACCGGACACAGCCATTGAGCTAGATTTGTCGTTGTTCCTGCAGAAGGCCGGATAGGATAATAGGTTTCTTGTATTGATAATTTGTTTTCCTCCCCTCATAAC
>JBOIGK010000108.1:0-3238 GCA_050742695.1 Advenella sp.
AGACAGGAGAACTGGAAACTTTCGATCATCGATGCCAACGAATTCAGCGACGATCGTTACGTATCCAATCCGGTAAATCGCTGTTTTTATTGCAAGTCCAACCTGTACTCTTCAATTAGCAACTGTACAAAAAAGCAGATCATCTCGGGCACCAATGCAGATGATCTGGGGGAATACCGACCAGGCCTGCAGGCGGCAAAAGAATTTTCTGTCAGGCATCCGTACGTAGAGGCGGGTATTGCAAAGGCTGATCTGCGGCAGTTCGCAAGCTTTTTGGGATTGCCTGAAATTGCAGCGTTGCCTTCGTCACCATGTTAGGCTAGTCGTGTTGAAACAGGGATTGGAATTCGAGCCGCTGCTCTGGCCGTGATCGATTCTGCTGAGCAATTGGTTATCCAGGAAATCAATCCGCAGGCAGTGCGCTGCAGATTGCGCAAGCAGGGTATTGTCATCGAGCTTGATCAGGTCAGCATGAATCGGTTAACCGCGGAACAAGAAGGCAAGCTTAAACAGCAAGTCAACGTCATGTTCGCTGCGTTGGACATGGAATTAGAAGTGCAATTTGCGCTCTATCGTTCTGGCAGTGCATTTATTGGAATCAAACATGAATCAATCTGAAATCAATCTGGATTTTGATAGAAGTAAACGTATCGGACTGGATGAGGCGATATTTTGCCAAGGCAAAAGTGTGGATCAGCTCAACACCATTCTGGATATTGGCCATGAGCGGGAGACCGCACTTTTACTTACCCGGCTGGAGGTTGGTTCGTACTCGAGCTTGAAGCAACATCATCAAAGCTGCATTGATTATGATCCGGTATCGCGCACCGGTTTTTTCGGAGCGCCTAAAGCCCGGGCAAGAAAGGAACGTGTCGCCATTGTTACCGCGGGAACTTCGGACATTCCAGTTAGCCGCGAAGCGGCTCGTACGCTGGAGTTCTTTGGATATTCCTGCAATCTTTTTGCTGACGTCGGTGTGGCCGGCCTGTGGCGTTTAATGGAGAAAATTGAGAGCATTCGCACAAGCCCTGTCATCATTGTCGTGGCCGGCATGGATGGAGCGTTACCCAGTGTTGTGTGTGGTTTGGTTCCCGGAGTCGTTATTGCAGTCCCGACATCAGTTGGCTATGGCGCTATAGAAGGTGGCCGTACCGCCTTGAATGCTGCACTGGTAAGCTGTGCATCCGGACTTCTAGTCGTAAACATCGACAACGGTTATGGTGCGGCCTCAGCATCCATGCGCGCGCTAAACATGCTTCATAAGTGCGCAACGCGGGCATTGCCCGTTACAAAATGATGTATTTGTTAAATCGTCTTCTTGTTGTTAAGTCTATAAAAATTCATATTCTTTCAGGAGTTGCTCATGTCTAATCGCGCTAATCTTCATACAGTTGGCACTTTTTTCTTAAGAACGTTAGTTGCTCTGGCCGTCCCGAGTGTTGTGCTGGCGCATCCTGGGCACGAACATTTATCCAATGACATGTTCAGTATAGGCGTCATGCACCCGCTGACCGGCTTGGATCACCTTTTTGCCATGTTTGCAGTGGGGCTGTGGGCAGCTCTCACCCATACAAATATACGAGGCGCGATATGGACGCCATTGAGCTTTCTTTGCTGGCTGCTGATAGGCGGAATTCTGGGTGTTGTGGGTGTCAGTCTGCCGGCAATTGAACCCATGATTATGGCGTCTTTGTTTGTTTTCGGCCTTTTGGTACTGAGCCGCATTTCCATACCGAGATGGGCTGGCGTTATGCTTGTCGGATTGTTTGCGGTATTTCACGGGATTGCCCATGGTTCGGAACTGCCTGCCAGCGGCAATGCTGTGACTTTTTTTGCGGGCTTTATGCTGACAACATTGATACTGCACGTGACTGGGCTGGCTGCCGGCTTCATGTTGAAGAATCATAATGTCTGGCTAACTCGCGTCGCAGGGGCGGGCATCGCTACATATGGATTGTTCCTGCTCATTCCCATAGTTTAAGAAGTGTTCTGGTAGTAGTCTTGGGATAGTTCTGGTGCGTTGTGCGCCGATCCGAAGCCATTACTGGTCAGAAACTTTGCCTTCTGGCCAGCACGTTGTTGAGTTATAAATGAATACTCAATCAAAGTACACACTTTCTGCCTGCAAAAACTCATGTTCCCTTTATGCCTGCAGCTTTGATGATCTGGCTCCATTTTCGCGTTTCGGCATCAATAAATTGGCCGAACTGGGTGGCGTTACTTTGCCGGGATTCCAGTCCCAGTGCTGACAGTTTCTGCTGTATGTCCGGATCAGACAGAGCCCGATTGATCTGATCATCCAGTCGTTTCACAATATCTGCGGGCACAGCAGCCGGGGCCATGAATCCATACCAGCCGGATGCAACGACGTCCGATAATCCCTGTTCACTCAGCGGGGTTGCTGCGGGATAAATTGCACTAGGCTTGGCAGAGGCTACGCCCAGCACACGCAGGCTTCCGCTGCGGATGTGCGGCAGTGCGGCTGTGATTGCAGTAAGCGTTGCGTCAATTCGTCCCCCGGCTAGTAAATCAGTATAGGCAGCAACATCGCCGCGATATTGAACGGTCAGTCCCTTTACTTTTGCATTGCGAAAGAGCAGTTCGCTGGCCAGGTGAGGTAACGAGCCATAGCCTGGGGAACCAAAAGTCAAACCCTTGGATTGCGCTTTTCCGTAGCTGATCAAATCCTTGACGGAACCTATCGACGTTTTTGCGTTGACAACCAAAAAAAGTGGTGCCACTGCGGTCATGGCGACAGGTTGCAGATCCTTGCGCGGATCATATTGCAGCGGGCCATACAGTGCTTCCAGCGTTGCGTAGGGCGCCGCAGCATACAAAATGGTATATCCGTCATTTGGTGCATGTGCCACGAAGCTATTGCCAACCCGTGTTCCGGCCCCGGTTTTGTTTTCGACAATAAATGCCTGTCCCAGATGCCGTGCAAGATAGTCGCCAATCATTCTTGCGGACAGATCATTGGGACCACCCACTCCATAGGGTGAGACAATTTTGACCGGACGCGACGGCCAGTCTTCCCGCGAAAATGCCCGTGGAGCGAGCCCGCTGCAGATACCCGCAACAGCCGTTCCCAACAACATGCGTCGATTTATTCCCATCATTGTCTCCTGGTTATTTGAATTGTTGTACCGCTGGCGGGTGGCCTGGTAAGCAGGGCAGGCGCAGACCTGCTGATATAATAGGTCGCCCGCTCTATACGGACAAGCTTGATTTTCTTTTC
>JBOIGK010000109.1:0-4129 GCA_050742695.1 Advenella sp.
GCGGCAAAAGGGACGAGAATAGTTGTGAGCGCAAGTTTACGGATCATATAACTTCTCCTTCGTTGGTTGAAAGGAAAGATTAACGTATTCTGGATTTGGTGTATACAGATCAGATTCTGTTGATTCGGTATATGTGCACAGTCGTGGCCAGTCAAGCCGCACAACTAAAATAACATCAATGTGCGGGTGGGCAGGATGCAATCGAGAATATGAAAAGAGAACTGCACTGTATTTTGAACAGCCAGCGCGTTGGCCCGGAAACGCCTGCGCGGCGCTGTGTCTGTAGCATTTTCGGGTAAACTGCTTTTGTCTGGCAATTCCAACCGGAATATTCTGCAGATTAATACCGATTACAGCTATGAAACGAACGACAGGCATTCGCATGACCGTGTGGCTGGGCATACTCGCCGTATGCCTGGCCGTGTTCATGCCTGGCGTCAATGCATTGAAAAACCGCTATCAGGCCAGCGGCAACGACATTTTCATGGCCGATATCTGTTCTGGTGCGCAGGCAGTCCAGACACCTGCTGTAGCCCTGAACAACACGACATCGCCAAGGGTGCAGGCCAGCGACGGCAGCGCGCACATTAAGGCTGATGAGGTCGTCGCTGATTTAACCACCGACCACGCCGCGCATGGCGCGATGCCGACATCGTCCGCGTCCCTGGTCGATGGTGATGCTCCAGCCTCGTCAGGCCACAGTGCCGATCACGCTGTCGAATGTCTTTATTGCGGCTTCTTCGCCCATCATCTTCCGTTGCTGCACAGCGCAAACTTGCCGGCCATGGCGTATGGCTTTGTCAGCCGGATAGCGCCGCAACATCAGCATGCCTCCTATTATGCGCAGCCGGCCTTTGTGCCCCTGTCACGCGCCCCTCCGGCACTTTCCTAAAAACGCTGTTCCTCTGTCGAGATGATGCTGCGGCTTAGCCTTGCAGCGCATCCTGTCGACGCATCGTTATCTGTTTTTCAGGAAATTTCATGATGTCCCGTACGCAACACCCCACGGCCGAAACCGCCGATACGGCGGCCTTGCCGATGGCCCGCTACGCCATGCTCTGGCGCTGGCATTTTTATGCCGCCCTGTTTGTCATGCCTTTGCTGATCGTGCTCGGTATTACAGGTACCATTTATCTGTATAAGCCTCAAATCGAGGCGGTGGCCTACAAGTCGCAGCTGTATGTCACGCCCCAGGCCACACCCAGGCTGCCGCAGCAAACGCTTTATGAAATCGCCCAGGATAGTACGCCTGGGGGCGTGCCCATTCTGACGGCAGAAATTCATAATGCACCCGATCGCAGCGCGCAATTTACCTATTCGGATCCGGAGCAGGGCAAGTCCAGCATTTTCTTGAATCCTTATTCGGGCGAGGTGCTGGCCAAAATGCCCACGCTCAACTTCAATGCGACGTACTGGATCGGCCTGGCGCGTCAGATTCATCGCGGTCTGCTGCTGGGTAAAACCGGAGAAGTGTTGATGGAGCTGGCTGCCTGCTGGACACTGATTATGATCGGCACCGGTGTGGCGCTGTGGTTACCCCGCCGGAACAAGGGTCTGAAACAGGCCATGATCCCGGACGTGAAGAAAAAGGGCCGCCCGTTCTGGCGCGAAATTCACGCCACGCTGGGCATTATCCTGGCTGCCGGCGCGGTGTTTTTTGTCATGTCGGGGCTGCCCTGGACCAGTACCTGGGGAGCGCAGTTCAAGCAGTTGGTGGCGCAAGTCAATTTGGGCTATCCGCCGGATCCGCCAGGCAGCACGTCGCAGGCGCATGAGGGGCATGAGGGGCACAAAGCAGGAGCAGTTGCGCCCACCCGCGTGCAGGATCTGCCGCTGGAGCATACCGCCTGGGGAGCAGGTCTGCTGTCTGTGCCACAATCAGGACCATCGGTGCAACAGCCGGGCGCTATAGTGCATGCAGACCATCTGGGCCAGCAGCACGAGGGGCATGAGGTGCAGCCGGACCACGACAATCATGCAGCCCATGTTGCTGACATGGCAGGCGCCCGCAACGCGATGGCAATGCCTGGCAGTTATGGTCAGCATGAAGTGGCAGCAGCCGAGCCGATCTCCCTGGATCAGGTCATGGCGCTGGCCCACGCCAGCAATATCCCCGACGAGTACTCGATTGCGCTGCCGGCAAGCCGCTCCGGCGTTTATTCTGTCTCGTATTATCCGGGAGATCCCACCGGTGAAAAAGTGATGAATGTGGACCAGTACAGCGGCAGGGTCATCAATGGCGTTTCCTATGATCAGTACGGCGTGATTGCCCGAATTATTGCCTTTGCGGTGTCCCTGCATATGGGCACTTATTTCGGCTGGGTCAACCAGTTGCTCTGTGCCATTATTGCGCTGGGCCTGTGCACCATGGCCGTGACCGGGTTTGTCATGTGGTGGAAACGTCGTCCGGCCGGCGGCCTGGGCGCACCCCGTATCCCTGCTGCGCTACCCAGCATGCGGGGCTGGATGATCGGCCTGGTGATTTTTGGCCTGGTCTTTCCTGTGACCGGTGCGAGCATGCTGGTGGTTTGGCTGCTCGATCGCTGGTACCTGGCGCGTTATCGTCGCGTAAATGGCTTCAGGACAAACACGGTGTGATAAGGGGATGCCGGAGGTGCTGACCGGACATTGTGCCGGTTGGTATACTTTGACCCTGTACAAACAACCCCACGGATGCTTTGCTGTATGAAAACCCTGCTCGTTGTATTGATGGGATGGTGCCTGGGAGCCCTTGCACCTGCGGCTGCACAGAGCACCGAACAGGTCTCGGCCTGCATTGCGCATACTTCGCAAAATAGTGCGCATGTGCATATCGTCAAGGTTGATTTATCCTGCCCGTCGGTTCAACTGGTGGGTACCGAGGTTGGAACTGCACCCACCACGGTCAAGAATTTTGCGTTCCGCAATCGGCTCAATGTCGCCATCAATGCCTCGTTTTTTGATCCTCAGTACCAGCCGCAGGGTCTGGTCATCAGCGATGGTCGTCGCTGGAGCAACACCCGCGATACGCGCCAGCACGCGTTTCTGGCCTGTACGGCCGATAACCGTTGCCGGATCGATAAGCCCAACCATAAGGCAGAAGTGGATCCACACTGGCATACGGTCATTTCAGGATGGCAGAATCTGCGCGGGGGCACCTATGTTTGCCCACGAGGCGCGTCAGCCAGTTGCAATCGCAATGCGCGCGATGCGCATCCACGTACGTCGGTGGGGCTCAGTCGTGATGGGCGTTGGCTCTATATCATTGTCGTAGAGGGCAGGCTGCCTGGTTTTGAAGGGTTTACGCTGAATCAGCTTGCCCGCCTGTATCGTTCGCTTGGGGTGCGTGATGCGATGAATCTGGATGGGGGCGGCAGCACTACTCTGATCATTAATAACAAACGCATAAACGTTCTGCCATCGCGTCAGCTGTTTCTGGAACGCAGTGTTGCAAACCAGTTTGGCGTTCGCGACACTGCCGAGCGCTAGCTCATCGCTGATTCCGACACTATTTCACTTGTGGATTCGGGCCGTCATTTCCAGTTCGCGCCGACTCTCGAAATAACGCTCAATGCCGGTCACCGGATCGGTAAATTGCATGCTGCGCGCCAGCAACTGCAACGGGTTGTCGAATGTTTCATCGGTACGTAGCGGTTTGAGTTCCGGATAGTATTCGTCATTGCAAATGGGAATGCCCAGGGCATTCATGTGCACGCGCAATTGATGTTTCCTGCCCGTGACCGGCTCCAGCCGGTAATGACCTAGTGTGTCGTTGTGCGCCAGAAGCTCAATCCGCGTGCGGCTGTTAGGCGGGCCGTCAATTTCGTGCATGACAAAGACCTGTCCGCTGCGACGGATCAGGCTTTCACGTAACAGGGGGAAAGCCAGGTCACCACGCCAGGGTGCAATCGCTTCATAAATTTTGTGTACGGAGCGGGTTTGGAATAAGGTCTGGTATACGCCGCGGCGATCCCGGTCTGCGCAGAACACCAATACCCCGGCTGTGTCGCGGTCCAGCCGGTGAATGGGATTGATATGCGGGTTGCCCAGTTGATCGCGCAGGCGCACCAGGGCTGTCTGGTGCAAATGGCGACCCCCGGGAATGCTGGCCATGAAATGGGGCTTGTCGATGGCGATCAGCAATTCATCC
>JBOIGK010000110.1:0-6525 GCA_050742695.1 Advenella sp.
GCCCAGCACGGCGCCAGAACACAAAAGCCCGGTAATATACCGGGCTTTTGTTCTTGGGCTTAGCGTGTGGGTGTTGCGGGCAGGATCTGCCGGGATCCGCGCTTGTCCGGCCCACTTGCGAGGTCACCGTGTGGCCAGGCAACGCCTGGCAACCCCTTCGGGATAGGCAATCAGAAACCGAGGTCTCTGCGTAACTGCTGTTTTTGGTTGCGCAGCTCCTGAAGACGCCGCTGTTCGTCGTTATTGACGCCGGGTGTGTTATCTGTGGCCCCAGGGGCCACTGGCGCAGGAAAGTTCGATACCGGCGCAGGGAAGCTGTCGGAAACATTGCCGTTGTCCATGCCGGAATTTGTAGCGTTGTACATATCCTGGCTTGTTGTGTTTGGCGGCGGCACGCCTTCTGCCCGCGGCGGCGCAGTGGGTACCGGTGGAATGACTGCACGCAGATCCGGATTGCTGCGTGTCGCCGGTTTGGCCGGGCTGGTTGAGTTGGGCGAACTGGCGGGCGGATACGGCTGATTTGTACTGCTTCGTGCTGTGTTTGTACTCGTCTCGGGCCTCGGGCTGGTGGGTGCTGGCGTTGGAGCAGGCGCAGCCTGCTGCGGTGTGGCGGTTGCTGCAGGTTCACTGCCCGATGTGCTGGCTGAATTTACATTATCTTGCGTCGCATTGGTGTTGGCTGGATCATTGGTCTGATCGTAGGCAGCCTGTGCCTGCCGCTGGTCCTGGGCTACCGGTGGGGTATCGCTGGCCGCTGTGGGTTGCGCAGGCTGGGTCGCATCGGGCGTTGCCGCTTCAATTTGCCCGCTCACGCTGCTGGCGCCGCCGTCGTCTGCGGCGCGGTTGACCGGATTGCGAGTGAACGCATCGTACACGGACGCACCAATGAAGATGAATACGACGATCGCGACAACAGTCAGGATCAGATTGTAGATAAAGGACTTTGACATATGTTTGGTGTTATCAGTTTCAGGCCGGGCAGGATGCCTGCCGGTCCAATTCGGTGACCGTCAGCTTGCGGCTACAGTGTAAGTATATCTTGGCTGACACAGGCGCGAATCAATTGAACAGGCTTTTGCCCAAATTGGAAATCCCGTCGAAGAACCGTTCTATGGTATTGACGTTCATATCGGCTGTACTGGCCCCAAGAATGATGATCTTTGACTGCTGGGCCGCTGTATTGACCGGCTGCATGGTTCCGGGTGTCGGCGTAGCAGAGGAGCCTGTGACATAGGCCAGACGCGAGCGATCAATGCCGCGGCTTGTCAGGGCTTTCATGATGGACAGGGCGCGCACTTCCTGCAGTTCCTGGTTGTATTCAGCCGAGCCGGTATTGTCCGATACGCTGTCTACGAGGGCCTTACGTTCCGGGCGGTCGCGCAGCAACTGGCTGACCCGGTCGAAAAAAGGCGCTGAATCCGGTTGCAGCGTGGCCGACCCGGGCAAAAACAGGTTGCTGTCTTCTGAGGCGATGGCAACGCCGCGCGGCTCCTGGCTGATTTGCAATCCGCCGCGGTCATTACTGCCCATAGAGGCGCAGGCGGTAAGCAGCGTGAGGACAAGCAAGGCAAACGCGTTGCGCAACAGGCGTAATTGAGGCATATTAGCTCCGTTATAGTGGAATTTTGGCCACAAGCCTAGCATGGCTCTGGCTAAAAATGATGAACATTAATATACTGCAACAGGTCTTTTTAAGACAACCCGCGAGCATTGGCACATGAGTGGACGCGCCAATCGAGGGATTGCTGTGCTTTTTCGCTGACATACCCCCCTTGAATTTTTACAAATTGCAGCCATTTATTGGCTATAGGCCCGGGGCTGGTGTAAAATCACGGGGTATTTTACGCAATGGTGAGACTGTTTTGATGATGTCCGAAGCTTCACGAACCCAGGGCCTGACCACTACCGATACGTGTATCGGTCTACCAGCGCGCTCGTGATTCTTGCCAAACGTATTTTTCAAAAGAACAGCGAACGCGACTTGTGAAGTCGCGTTTTTTTATTCAATTCAAGGCAACAGCATGTTTCAAATTACTTTACCCGATGGTTCCAAGCGCGAGTTTTCCCAACCTGTCCAGGTGGGAGAAATTGCGACGACCATCGCGCCCAGCCTGGGCAAGGCAGCGCTGGCTGGTAAGGTAACAATCAATGGGAACGAGTCGCAACTGGTGGATACGTCATTTGTCATTGACAGGGATGCCGATCTTGCCATCGTGACTGCGAAAGACCCGGATGGCCTGGATATTATTCGTCATTCCACCGCTCACTTGCTGGCCTATGCGGTCAAATCCCTGTTTCCAGATGCGCAAGTCACCATTGGCCCTGTTATCGACAATGGCTTTTATTACGACTTTGCCTACAAACGTCCGTTCACGCCCGAAGATCTTGAAAAAATCGAGAAAAAAATGGCTGAACTGGCTCGCAAGGACGAAAAAGTCGTTCGTGAAGAATGGTCGCGCGACGATGCCGTGGCGTTTTTCAAGGAGCAGGGCGAAGCCTACAAAGCCGAAATCATTGCTTCCATTCCGCAGGATCAGAAAATATCCCTCTATCGGGAAGGCGATTTTATCGACCTTTGTCGTGGCCCGCACGTGCCCTCTACCGGCAAGCTGAGGGTATTCAAGCTAATGAAAGTGGCCGGCGCCTACTGGCGTGGTGACAGCAAGAACGAAATGCTACAGCGTGTCTATGGCACGGCCTGGGCAACCAAGGAAGAGCAGGCCGCTTATCTGACAATGCTCGAGGAAGCCGAAAAACGCGATCACCGCAGGTTGGGCCGTGAGCTGGACCTGTTTCATTTCCAGGACGAAGCGCCGGGGCTGATTTTCTGGCACCCCAAGGGCTGGCAGATCTGGCAACAGGTTGAGCAGTACATGCGCGACGTCTATCGCGATAATGGATACCAGGAGGTGAAGGCGCCGCAAATTCTCGATCTGAGTCTGTGGAAAAAAACCGGCCACTGGGACAATTACAAAGAAAACATGTTCACCACCGAGTCCGAAAACCGTGTTTATGGGCTCAAGCCCATGAACTGTCCGGGACATGTGCAGATTTATAATGCCGCGTTGCATTCCTATCGGGAATTGCCTATCCGCTATGGTGAATTCGGCCAATGCCACCGCAACGAACCCTCTGGTTCATTGCACGGCATGATGCGGGTTCGTGGTTTCACGCAGGATGATGGACATATTTTCTGTACGGAAGACCAATTGCTGGCAGAGTGTGCCCAATTCACAACACTATTGCAGAAAGTGTACAAGGATTTCGGCTTCGCCGAAGTCCTGTACAAAGTGGCCACCCGACCCGAAAAACGCATCGGTGAGGATGCTGTTTGGGACAAGGCGGAACACGCCCTGATGGAGAGCCTGCGCAGCTCCGGATGCGAGTTTGAAATCTCGCCGGGAGAGGGCGCATTTTATGGTCCCAAAGTGGAATATACGCTTAAGGACGCCATCGGCCGCCACTGGCAATGCGGCACGATCCAGGTAGACTTCTCAATGCCTGTGCGGCTTGGCGCGGAATATGTCGATGCCCACGATCAGCGCAAGACCCCGGTCATGTTGCATCGTGCGATTCTGGGCTCGCTCGAACGCTTTATTGGTATGCTCATTGAAAACCATGCCGGCGCCATGCCTCCCTGGCTGGCTCCCGAGCAGGTGGTGGTTTGCACCATATCCGAATCGTTCTCCGATTACGCCACCCAGGTGGTCACAGAGTTGAAAAAACACGGTTTTCGCGCTTCATCCGATTTGCGCGGGGAAAAAATCACCCGTAAAATCAGAGAAAACAGTATGCAGAAGGTTCCTTACATTCTGGTTGTCGGCGAAAAAGAACGGGACAGCGGTGCTGTCGCAGTTCGTGCCCGCGGCAATCTGGACCTGGGAACCATGTCTGTAGAAGCATTTATAGAACGCCTGCGTCATGACGTTGCAACACGTCAGGACGTTTCAGCGTAGTTTATTAATTTCAGGAGATCTTAACATCGCAACCGAAAAAACCAATCGTATCAACGCCGAAATCCGTATTCCGGAAGTCCGACTGATCGGCGTAGACGGCGAACAACTGGGTATTGTCAAAACAGTAGAAGCCTTGCGTCTGGCTGAGCAGGAAGGCGTCGATTTAGTTGAAATCGCGCCGAACGCAGAACCGCCCGTATGCCGCATTATGGATTACGGCAAGTTCAAGTATCAGGAACAAAAGCGCCAGCAGGAAGCCAAGGCTAAGCAGAAAATTATTCAGGTCAAGGAAGTCAAATTCCGGCCGGCGACCGATGAAGGTGATTATCAGGTCAAGCTGCGCAATCTGAAGCGTTTTATTGAAGACGGAGACAAAGCTAAGGTTACGCTGCGGTTCCGTGGCCGTGAAATGGCTCATCAGGAATTGGGTATGCGTGTTCTTGAACGGGTTCGTGACGATATGGCAGAGCTGGTACAGGTTGAAGCCATGCCCAAGCTTGAAGGCCGTCAGATGGTCATGGTTCTGGCGCCCAAGCGCAAGGCTGTGCCCGCCGGCAAGGCCGACGATAAATAAACACGGACTGCCAATACGCTTCCGTCGTCAATGTGGGATGTAAATTAGATGCATGTACTTTTTATCATTGATCCGCTGCCTTTGCTGAAGGCATACAAGGACAGTTCGGTGGCGATGATGCGAGCCCTGCACAAGCGTGGCCATGTCATCAGCGTTGCGCTTCAGTCTGACCTGTATGTTGAACTGGGTCGGGTAAAGGTACGTGCACAACCGATACAGCTGGATATGACGGCGGATCTTCACGCCCACAGTTGGTGGACGCAGCAAGAAAATGCGGTTGAAACCGAGGTTGGTCATTTCGATGCGGTGCTCATGCGCAAGGATCCACCGTTCGACATGGAATACCTGTATTCGACGCATTTGCTGGAGACTGCGCAAAAGCAGGGGGCACGGGTATTCAATTCGGGCAGCGCCATACGTAATCACCCAGAGAAACTGGCGATTACCGAGTTCTCCGAGTTTACGGCGCCCACGCTTATTACAAGCACCATGTCGCGCCTGAAGGCGTTCCATGCATTGCATGGCGATATTATCGTCAAGCCGCTGGATGGCATGGGCGGTACGGGTATTTTCCGAATAACGGAAGCCGACCCCAATATCAACGCCATTCTGGAAACCCTGACGGTGGACCAGACGCAAACGATCATGGCGCAAAAGTATATTCCAGAAATCGTGCAGGGCGATAAGCGCATTCTGCTGATTGACGGCAAGCCGGTTCCCTATGCACTGGCGCGTATACCGCTGGCTGGCGAAACTCGTGGTAATCTGGCAGCTGGCGGGCGCGGGGTTGCCCGCAAGCTGTCCGAGCACGATCTTGCCATCGCAAACCGAATTGGCCCTATCCTGCGGGAACGCGGGTTGCTGCTGGTCGGCCTTGATGTGATTGGTGACTATGTCACCGAAATCAACGTGACCAGCCCGACCTGCTTTGTGGAAATCACAGAGCAGACTGATTTTGATGTTGCTGACCATTTTGCTGCTGCGCTTGAGAAAGCTGCTGCAGTCTGAAGGTACAAAAAATGACCACCCTTGCTCTTATAGCGCATACGCCTCTGGCCTCGGCCCTGTCCGAATGTGCTCAGCATGTCTTGGGACAAATTGATAACTATGTTTTCTTCGACATCGAGCCTGATGTCGATCCGGAGTCCAAGGCTGACGAACTGATCGCGCAATTGAAGGCGATGCTCGGCCCGGACCAGCAAGTGCTGATCTTGTCGGATCTGGGCGGTGCGACGCCGGCCAATATCGGCGCCCGTGTGGTGCGCCAGTTGCAGGATGCTGGCGTCAAGGCCCATATTTTATCCGGCACCAACGCCTGTATGCTGCTCAATGCGGTTCGATATCGGGATCAGCCGATGGACCAGTTATGTCAATCCATTTTTGAGGGGGGCAAGAAAGGCATGAAATGTGTCGACCTGGCTCCTAACGATTAACCTTTCTGATAAAGACCGCGCCCATATGCCTTCAGTTGATATAGTAATAAGTAATAAATTAGGGCTGCATGCCCGCGCTGCCGCCAAACTTACCCAACTGGCCAGCAAGTTCAAAAGCGAAATCTTTATCACCCGGGCCTCCCAGCGGGTTAATGCAAAAAGCATCATGGGTGTCATGATGTTGGCTGCCGGCAAGGGCATTACGGTCAATATTGAAGCCGAAGGCGATGACGCCGATCATGCGCTGGTCCAGATCCAGGCGCTATTTGAAAATAAATTTGGCGAACCCGAATAAAGGGCGTTTCGTTGGCCGCTCTGGCAGTAAGAGACAGTTGCACCTGAAAACAGGCACGTAAAAAGTGCAAGGGACAAGACCATACACGATGACATATACCGAGCACACACCTACAAGGCAAAGTACTGTTTTTACCCTGCAGGGAAAAGGTGTGGTGCGCGGTTTTGCCATTGGTCGCGCGGTCGTGATGGGCGCGGCCACGCTTGAGGTCAGTCACTACCGTATTGCATCTGAAGATGTGCCGGCCGAATGCGCCAGGCTGGATCG
>JBOIGK010000111.1:0-6827 GCA_050742695.1 Advenella sp.
TTTCAGGGCAGAACGAAAGACTGGTCAGCGCCCAATCCGCTGCAACTGCGACACGTGGTCCCAGAGAATCGCCTGCGCGTCTATGACAGCCGCAAGGCCATTGAAGGCATCGCCGACGTAGGCAGCGTATTGATGCTTCGTTCGGGATTCGGGCACGGCATGCACACCGCGCTTGCGCGCGTTGAAGGCCAGCCGGTGGGCATCATCGCCAATAACCCACATCATCTGGGGGGGGCCATTGACGCTGATGCCGCAGACAAGGCGGCCCGGTTCATGAACCTTTGTGATATTCATGGCCTGCCGATCATTTCGCTGATCGATACACCCGGCTTCATGGTTGGCCCCGACGAAGAAGCGAAGGCTCAGGTGCGCCACGTATCCCGTATGTTCGTGACCGCAGCAAAATTGCGTGTCGCAATTCTGGCCATCGCCCTGCGAAAGGGCTACGGACTGGGTGCGATGGCAATGGCAGGCGGTGGTTTTCGTTCGGCCAGTTGCTCAGTGTCCTGGCCAACCGGCGAATTTGGTCCGATGGGGCTGGAAGGCTCGATCCGCCTGGGCTTCAAAAAGGAACTCGACAACGTTCCGGAAGGGCCGGAACGGCAAGCGCTTTACGAACAGCTGGTGGCCCGTGCATACGAACGGGGGCATGCCATCAACGTGGCATCAACCACTGAAATTGATGCAGTTATTGATCCGGCACAAACGCGAACATGGATTCGTCAGGGCATCGCTTCGGCATCGCTGCGCGCGGCTCGTCCCCGTCGCGCCTTTGTCGACGCCTGGTAATCACGGCACATAAATGAAGGAACAGACTGTGATTAAGCACGAATCTGCCAGCCAGCTCGCTCTTGCCGGACTGCGCGTCCTGGAAATAGGTAGTGGAGCGGCATTGGCCTATGCGGGAAAGCTCTTTGCAGACTTTGGCGCAGAAGTCATCAAGGTGGAGGATTCCGACGGAGACGCGCTGCGGATGGCGCCTCCGCTGCTGGAAAATTCAGATATCGAGCAGCAAAGCGCGCTGAATGCCTGGCTCAACACAAACAAACGCAACGTCACATTAGGTGGTAACCGTTTCGAGGAACACGCATGGCTGGTGCGACTGGCGAAAACCTGCGACGTGGTGCTCGATGCCAGAGCGCTCAGTGAAGGCATCAAGGTTCTGAAGCGCCCTGTTTATGGCGCCAGTGAAGCGGCCAATAGTGAAAACGTGCCAATCGAGGTGTGTTTGACCTGGTTTGGGCAAAGTGGTCCGTACAGCAAATTCGTGGGAACAACGGCGGTTTGCCGCGCCTTGGCCGGTGCTGTTTACTGTAGCGGCGCGGTGGAAGGACCACCTTATCTGCCGCACGACCTGCAAACGGGAATTGTTGCGGGTATCGCTGCTTTCTCGAGCGCGGTGTCGGCCTTGCTGGGGGAATCTGACGGAAGCCGCCGTTATGTGCTCAGCATTCATGAGCTCGCCTTCTCTGTTGTGGAGATGGAGGCCGGCATGGTGCAAGACGGGCGTCACCCCAAAGCGCGATTGGGCGTTAACCGGTTTTGCACGACCCACCCCGGTGGTATCTACCAGACCCGCGAAGGCTGGATCGGCATTTTCGCGCACACGGCTCCGCAATGGGCTGCGCTATGTTCGGCGGTGGGGCATGCAGAACATGCCCAGGACGCTCGATTCGTGAACGGTCCGACACGCATAAAGCATGCCGACGAGATTGACCAATTCTTGATTCCGGCGTTGCTGACCAAGACGGCCAAGGAATGGTTTGAAGAACTTGGCAAGGCTAAATTCCCGGCTGTTCTGGTGCCGACAATGGACGAACTGCTTGCGCAGCAGGTTCATCGTGAGCGCGGTGCATTTGTGCCTGTGACGTCTGGGGCCAGCCAGTTTGAAGGTGTGGTCGTGCCGCTTCCGCTCGGCGATGCAGGACCGTTGCCGGGGGGAGCTGCGCCGCTCAAGGGCGCAGACAATCGATTCTATCGCAGTGATGCAGCTCTGGCTTGGCGGGTATGCCGTACTCGCGCAAAAGTGGCGGTGCCGCCGCTTCGAAAGATTCGCGTGATCGATCTGACCATGGGGTGGGCAGGCCCCCTGGCAGCACGAACCCTGGCAGACTTTGGTGCCGAAGTCATCAAAGTCGAAGGGGCTCAGTATCCGGATTGGTGGAGAGGAACGCATTACACCGACGAGTTCTACGAAGAGCGGCTGTACGAGAAGAATTCGAACTTCGCTCTGATGAACCGGAACAAGCTTGGCATTACCCTGGATTTGACGCGTCAGGAAGGGCGCGCCGTGTTACTCGAATTGGTAAAAACTGCCAACATCGTCATCGAAAATTATTCAACAGAGGTGCTTCCCAAGTTGGGCCTGGATTATGCGGCTTTGTCCAAGGTGAATGACCGGCTGGTAATGGTGTCCATGCCCGCGTTTGGTGGCGGCAACGAATGGAGCACCACCCGGGCTTATGGCGGCACGCTTGAACAGGCTAGCGGCCTGCCGCATCACACCGGATTTGCACAGAACCCGCCCTCACTAACCTCCTACGCGTATGGCGATCCTATAGGCGGATGGAATGGCGGTGCGGCCGCCCTCCTATCGCTACTGGTGCAAGCGCGTACAGGCAAAGGCAGGCACGTTAATCTTTCGCAAGTCGAATGCATGCTTCCACTGGTTGCCCCATTCATCGTGGAGCAATCTGTTTGCGGGAAAACGACGCCGCGTAACGGTAACCTGCATCCCATATTTGCCCCTCACGGGGTGTATCCATGTGCCGGCGATGACGAGTGGCTGGTTCTGAGCGTCACTAACGACACGCAATGGCGGACCCTGGCCAACGTCATTGATGCTCACCACCTGGGCACCGATTCGTCGTTGAACCAGGTTGAAGGCCGTCGTTCGCAACAACAACAGATAGATGCCCACATAAGCACGTGGTCCAAACAGCGATCGGCGGACAGCGCCATGCGCGAGCTGCAACTGGCCGGCGTTGCTGCGGGCGTGGTAAAGCCAGTCTGGCGTGTTTTGGACGATCCGCACTTGAACGACAGGGGGTTTTTCAAAAAGATAGCGCGCCCCTATCTTGGCGAGTATCTGGCCACGACGCCCTGGTTCAGAGAGACAGTCGCACCAACGCAGATCGTACACCCGGCGCCCACGCTGGGCGAGCACAGCCGCGAGGTCTTCTCCCGGGTACTTGGAATGACTCAGGAGCAGCAACAAGCGCTTGAAGATGGCGCAATCTCCGGAACCTCGGCAACCAGGAAAACTGCATAGCGATGGTAAAAAGCTTTATTTGATTTGTCGCAAGTCGCTGTTTCTGTTGACACCAAATGGCAGGCTTGCGAGCGTTGTACAGAGCGATCAATAGATATCGCAACTTGAACCTTTTATTTTTGTTCATCAAATTTTCGGAGACATAACATGGCAATATTGAGATCGCGTAGAGATTTTCTAGTCGCTGCCGCAGGCGTCGCAGGAGCGTCAGCGTTTGGGCTGAGTTCTCCCATGGCGCTTGCCCAGGATAAAAAGTGGCCGGCCAAGCTAATTCGAATCGTCGTTCCATTTCCAGCGGGATCCATTACCGATGCGATGGCTCGCCTGCTTGCCGACGGTCTTTCCAAGTCCCTGGGACAGTCGGTGATTGTGGAAAACAAAGGCGGGGCCAATGGCTCCATCGGTGCAACTGACGTCGCTCGTTCGGCACCGGACGGCTATACCTTGTTGGCTACCAATAGCAGCAGCATTACCGGCAACCCGTTGATTTACAAAAACTCGCCATACAAGTCGACGGACTTTGCCCCGATCGCACTGGTGCTGGATGCACCGTTCATCCTGAACGTCAATGCGCAATGGGCAAATAAGCACGCCATCAACTCCGTAAAGGACTTGGTTGCGTTTGCCCGGAGCCACCCTTCTGAGCTCAGTTACGGCTCTGGCGGTGTAGGCAATCTCGCGCATCTGGCGTATGCAATGCTCAGCAATGACGGGAAGTTCAAGGCCACGCATGTCCCGTACAAGTCGGCATCGCAGGCGAGCTTGGCGGTGATGTCTGGCGAGGTAAATACGTCGTTCGACACCTTGGCCAGCGTTCCGCAAATTCGCGCCGGAAAACTCAAGGCCCTCGCGGTAACGCCCAGGCAACACATTCCCCAAGTGCCTGATGTTCCCACGATGGCAGTAGCGGGCTTTCCGAATATTGATTTGACGTTCTGGTTGGGTCTGCTGGCGCCCGCTGGCACCCCTGCCGACATCGTTGAGAAGTTGTACGAGCACTCCAGGCAGGCCATGTCCGTGCCGGCAGCGAATACGGCACTGAGTGCGCAAGGAACCATTGTCATGACAAATCCTAAGGATTTCGCCACCCGTATTGCGAGCGAGACCAAGCAGTTAGCTGAAGTCATCAAGCGAGAGAACATCACACTCGATTAATTCACTGCACGATTTCTGTACGGTTCACCGCAAGAATCGATCGTGCGGATCAGGCATAGGCGCAAGACTGAATCGAAATGCCATTATGACTTGTGCGACGATGGTTTGCGCAGGAACGGCCGAATGACCGAAAAATGGATTTCGGCCGTTCCTACGAAGTAACTGCGCTGAACGTAACCGCGTTGCCTTGGCCTGTGCTGCTGTCGGCGACAGCAGCACTTAACATGATGTCTGGGGTTCATCATTGCCGTGTACAAGATTGCGCATTTGCCCGGGCGTGATCGAATGGTGTTTTTTGAAAACCTTGCCAAAATGCGCTGGGTCGGCAAACCCGCAAAGCCAACCAATATCGCCAACGCTAAGGTGCCCCAGCAATGAATCGCGCAACATGTTTCTGGCATTCCACATGCGGATATTATTCAGAAAAATCGCGAAAGACGCCGAGTCATTGAACTCGCGAAACAGCTTGTGCAGCGTACGCACCGAAATGTGAAACTCCCTGGCCACCTTTTTGCCTGTCAGGCTGACTTCCCCGAAATTCAAGTAAAGCCACAGCGTGATGTCTGTGTACAGCTTATGCCGGGCCTGCCGTTGCCTATCGGGTGCTCGGCCCGCCAGACCATGAGGTACTGTCTGCCCCATCATCATGACTGCCAGCGAGAGCACCGTATCCAGACAGACAGCCTGATCTGACGGTACTGTGGAGATCCGCTCCATGAACGGTTCATTCAATTCACGCAAATATACCGATAGCAATCGCGCCCAGCCGCTGTCTGCGCAAAAGCACTGATTACAGGTCTGCCGAAACAACGTTTGCCAGTGCCCGACGCAATGATCCCGCAGGGCAATGACTGTACAGTTCAGATTGATATGTGGACGCAGGCGGGCTGAACTGGAATTGTGAATAAGCAGCAGATCGCCTGCCTGCAGTGTACAGCTGTTGGCATTGTCGGTGAACTCGGCTGCCTCCCATGCGCATAACAGAAACCATTGCTGACTATTGCTGTTGGCTGGCGACAATATCAGATCGGCACGGTGCGCCTGCAGCATGACCACACTGGCCCTTGCTGTCAAGGCAAATGCAGATAAATTGACACCGGACGCGAGAGCCTGTTGAGCGGTGAGATGCAACTGGGCATTGGGCAGAATTTGCAGCAGGATTTGATTAAGACGCGGCAGGTTTAGATCTGTGCCTGCCATGATCGAACTCAGTCTGAATGGTCCGGACAGCCCATTGACAAAATCTTTGAAATGCATCGGTAAGACTGACAGTAGGACAAAGTAAAAAAACCACGACCATTCTGAAACAGATCAATCAAACCGAGTAGTCCAAGAACGCCAAAAAAGCATAATATTCGTGCCCTGAATCAAAATTTTCATGGCCGCCGCAGCGTGCAGCAACCAGCAGTGGAGTCTCACCCAGCGCCGTTTCGTCAAGCCACTAAGTACACGTTCCATATCACTGGCGGCGGTCAGCCCAGTGTGCCTGATGCACCAGGCACTAGACGATTACCTCTGAATCACGCCGTACTAATAACGCCTTTATGGTGCACAGCGAAATGATACCGATCCCAACCCTTCTAGTTCAAACGTGAACTGGTCTCCTGCACGAGGAAATCGCACCGTCATCAGGTTACCGGTGATAAGCACTGCGCCCGCAGGAATGCTACGCTGCTGTCTGGCCATGACCTTGGCCAACCAGTATACGGATTCCAGTGGGTTGACAATAGCTGCCACGTTACCCTGTTCGATCACTTCGCCATGCGCGGTGATGGTGATGTTCCGGTCAAAATCGGGCACAGCGGACTGCCACCGACCCAGAATAACGGACGTATTATTGACATTGCATGCCACCAGCGTCTGGGCATCGGGCGGCGTTTTTTCCGGACAGCGATCATCGAGCACCTCGACTGCCGGCGCAACGGCATCGATCCAGTCAGCAGCCGCTTGCACACTGTTTAAATCATCACCGGAAAGTTCCCTGCCGATGCGCACAGCCACCTCAAACTCGAATTTCATATGGGTGTAGTCACTCATGGACAGCACGGCATCAGACGACAACAACGCCGCGTCCAGCAACTCGCCATAAACAGGCTCGGTCAGGCCATGCTTGCTCCAGGCGGCAGGCGCATTCAGGGCGATTTTCAGCCCGGCCCGCCGGGTATTGTGACGCGCCATACGAAGCTGGACCAGTTGCTCCTGAACCGCATAAGCCTGCTCCAGACTCAAAGGCCTGCCTTCGGCCAGCAATGGGGAAAAATGCACGCGGTTATCAAATTGCTGCTGCAACTGCAGTGCCAGCTCACGAGGGGTTGGACCCATGACGTCTCCTTTACGAATTGGGTTGTGCAACAAAAGCGCTACCGCTTGTGTTGCCGTTGTTATCGATATTGGTATTCAA
>JBOIGK010000112.1:0-6422 GCA_050742695.1 Advenella sp.
CGTCTGCTTCATGCCCTGCCGCTGCACGATCCGGGCCACGTCCTGCGGACGGATCAGCCCCGTATTCAGATTCGTTTGTGTCAGATTACTCATGTTTATCTCCGTCTAATGTGTTGTCGGCGCCAATAACACGAGGTCAATGCCCGGGTATACTCGCGTACCCCTGATCATGCCCTACCCCCTTTTCATCCCGTCGCCAGCAACCCAGGCTGTCGGTAGATGAGGTACTCTGCAAGCCGTTTTCAAAATCCGCCGTGCTAAATCGGAGGTGTCCTGTGCCGACACTATAGTTAGTGTGTGTCTTGGTTACTTAAGTTTGCCTCATTCTCGCGGCAAAGCATATCGGCAATTTTGCATACTTTTGTCCATTCTTTTGCCATAATGGCAATATAAACTGCCTTAATGAGCAAATATGGACTCCACTGACCAAGCACTTATTTCGTTGTTACGCCAGAACGCGCGATACACGGTCGCCGATCTGGCAAAAAAACTCGGCCTCTCGCGCGGCACTATACGCAATCGCATGCGGCGGCTGGAAGATGCTGGCGTGGTCGTCGGCTACACGGTGCAATTGCGTCCGGACACCCAGACCCAAACTATCCGCGCATGGATGAGCATTGCCATTGAAGGGAACATGAGCCGCCAGGTGATCGCCAGCCTGCTGGGGGAACCCTGCATCGTGGCCTTGCATGACACCAACGGACGCTGGGACCTGCTGGCAGAACTGGAAGCCGGCTCACTGGCCGATCTGGGTCAGGCGCTGGAGCGGATCCGGCTGATCCGTAATATCAGCAACTCCGAAACCAGCATACATCTCAAAAGCTATCGGTAGCACGGCTGATCGCCGTTGCACGTTGGCGTCTGCAGGTTGCTGCTGCGCCTTACCCCTGGAGGGTTGGCGAGTAGGAATGCCAGGCAGTCAGTGACTGAATCACACTGCCGATCTGCAATAGCCGACGCTCGTCTTGCGGTTTGCCCACAAGCTGCGCACTTACCGGCATGTTGCCCGGGTCAAAGCCGGCCGGCAACGCCAGCGCACAGCTGCCGGTCCAGTTGGCAAGGCGCGTAAAGAATGCCGGGCTCGTATCTTCATCCAAGTCCGCCAGTAACGGCGCAATCGCAGGCACCGTGGGAATCATGAGTGCATCCTTATCCGCCATCCAGGCCTGCCATATGCCTATGGCAGCCTGATGCTGCGCCAGCAACTCTTCGTATTGCGTTTGTGAAACCGCCTGGCCGGCAAGCATCCGTCTGCGTACAAACGGGTCCATGGGCGCATCTTGGTCCTGTATCAAGGCGCCATGCAAACGCCAGGCGCAGGCTGCCATCAGCAGCCCGCTTTGCTCAAAAACCGTGTTGAACGATAGCGGTGGCCGCTCCCGCACAATACTGGCCCCGGCCATTTCCGCCATACGCACCATGTCGCGCACACCCAGCCGCACAGAACGCTGCACATCCGTATCGTATTGCTCGTCCGGCATGACGCCCAGTGTTATGCCATCCAGCCCACTGCCATCATCCAGCAGCCGATGAGACGACTCATCCAGCACCTGGCCCGGTTCACAGGTGAGCGCCCGGTACAAAATGGCAGCGTCATCGACAGTATGCGTAATCGGCCCAACGCTATCGAGCATGGTCGCCAGGGGCAGAATGCCGCTCATATCCATCTGTCCGGCAGTCATTTTCAAACCCGTAAGACTGCAGAAAGCCGCGGGAATTCGCACCGAGCCGCCTGTATCAGTGCCAATGGCGCAGGGCACCAGACCGGCAGCCACAGCGACCGCCGAACCACTGGAAGAGCCGCCCGGCGCACGGGCCCGATTGGCATCCCAGGGGTTACGTGGCGTTCCCAGATGCGCATTGGTGCCCCAGCCGCCAAAGGCAAATTCAACCGTCTGGGTTTTGCCGATCACAATCGCGCCCTGCCCCTGTAATCGTTGCACCAGCGCTGCCGTCTGGTTACTGGCCTGGCCGTCGTGCACAGCGGATCCCCCTGTGGTCACGGTACCGGCAACATCGATCAGATCCTTGACCGCCACGGGAATACCGTCAAGCAGCCCCAGCGGCTGCCCCGCTTTGCGCCTGGCATCGGAGGCCTTCGCATCACGGATCGCCTGCTCGCCAAACACGGCCGCAAAGGCATTGAGCATTGGATTGTATTTTTCAATACGCCGGAGAAAAAAAGTGGTCAGCAACTCCGAAGTCAGGCCTTGCCTGCTCAGTTGGCTGGCCAGTCTGGCGACGGTAGCAAAAGCGTAATGTTCCATGGGTTTGTTCGCCTGCGTGAAGTCTTAATAATCAATAGAGTCAATATAGTCAAAGCAATAACCATGCCATCGCCTCTGTCCTATTGTTGAATCTGGCGTTGCCGGTGCGCTTCGCGCACACGCGTCGAGCGTGATTTCGCCGTGGATTTCGCCACGCCCTGGTTCGCTTTCCTGACTTGCCTGTGCTGATGCGTCCCCAAACCCCGATTTCACCCTTTTTTCCTGGCACGGTCGGGTGCGTTTCAGTGTACGCCAGCCCCCTCATACGCCTCATTGATTTTCAATTGTCATAACCATCTTCTGCCAGTTGCACGCATATTCGTTTATATTCTAATCATCTTTGTCATTCAGCCAATTGTCATCTTCAAACTGCGTCTGCCTCATGCACATCACCGGCATCGTGCCGCTGCATCGCAGTCGCCGACCGATGCAGCCATTGCCACCCAAGCCAAGGAGCTCCGTATGAAACCAGCCGTTCCCGCTACGTCGCGCTTACCATCTCTCGCCATGCCGTTCGCCCACCGACCCGCCAGACGTCTGCTGTCGCGCAGCGCGCTCGCCAGTCTATTGATGGCCGCCGTAGCCGCCAGTGGTTTGCATGTGGCCACGGCACAGGCACAGACGACCACCATGTCGCCGGGGGACAAAGCGCCGGTTGCCCGCAACGTTACTACCGAGACGCTTCTGCAGGGGCTGGAGCATCCCTGGTCAATGGCCTTTTTGCCAAACGATGCCGGCATGCTCATTACCGAGCGCAGTGGCCGTCTCAATTACTTGAAACCGGGCGGCGACAAGCCGGTCGTGATCAGCGGTAGCCCGCAGGTCTGGGTCAGCGGCCAGGGCGGATTGCTCGATGTAGTCCTGGCCCCGGATTTTGCCAAAACCCGTCATGTTTATCTGAGTTATGCCGAAGAAGGCAAAGACGGTAAAGCGGGCACAGCAGTCGGCTTCGGCCGTCTGTCCGACGACAACACGAGGCTGGAAAATTTCAAAGTCGTTTTCCGCCAGGAGCCCAAGCTGTCTGTCGGTAATCATTTCGGCTCGCGCATCATCTTCGATCGCAAGGGCTACATGTTCATTGCGCTGGGCGAGAACAACCAACGCCCTACTTCCCAGGACCTGGATAAACTGCAAGGCAAGATTGTGCGGCTGTTCCCTGACGGACGTATTCCTCAGGACAATCCTTTCGTGGGTAAACAGGGTGTGCGCCCCGAGATCTGGTCTTACGGACATCGCAATCAGCAGGGCGCGGCACTCAATCCATGGACCGGCGCCTTGTGGACCAATGAACATGGCCCGCGCGGCGGAGATGAAGTCAATATTCCCGAGCCCGGCAAGAACTATGGCTGGCCGCTGGCCACCTACGGCATCAATTATTCCGGACTGCCGATTCCCGAAGCCAAAGGCACCGAAGGCCCCGGGCTGATCCAACCCATTTACGCCTGGAAGGTATCACCGGCAATCAGCGGCATGGCCTTTTACGACCACGACCGTTTTGCGCCATGGAAGCAGTCGGTGTTTATCGGCGCGCTGGCGCAACAACGCCTGCTGAACCTCAAAGTGGATGGCGCTACCCTCAAGGACGAACAGGTGATATTCGAAGGCGAACGCATTCGTGATGTGAAGGTCGGGCCCGATGGCTTCGTCTATGTCCTGACCGATACCGGCGACGGCAAGCTGATTCGACTCGGCCTGCAAAACTAAACCAGGGCGGCGCTCTCACATGGCAGACAAGGCAGCACCGGCCGCCACATTGATCACGCCGGCATGACTGCCACGCCGCTCCGACCTCTGCTCAAAGGGCAATAAAGCTAGTACAGTGCAAACAGGCTGTTGCGCCACAGGGCCCCGTCTGGACTTGTCCGGAAAAAACCAGGCCCGCCACAACATTGCGCTGCGGCGGGCCTGGTTCACTGCCTTCAATTGTCTGCTGATGCAGGATCAATACAGAACGCGCGCCTTGATGGTACCGGCGATCGCCTTGAGCTGCTCCAGCGCCTTGTCCACCTCAGGCGTTTCCACATCGATGACCACATAGCCATTTTGCGGATCAGTCTGCAGATACTGACCAACAATATTGACCCCATCCTGCTGGAACACCTGGTTGATTGCCGTGAGCACGCCAGGACGGTTCTCGTGAATATGCAAAAAGCGACGGGCGCTCTTGTTCTCTGGCAGCGACACCTCTGGGAAGTTCACAGCAGACAGCGTAGACCCATTATCAGAGTACTTGACCAGCTTGCTGGCCACTTCGATGCCAATGTTCTCCTGGGCTTCGGAAGTGGAACCACCAATATGCGGCGTCAGGATCACGTTATCAAACTTGCGCAATGGTGAAACGAACTCTTCGTTGTTGGATTTGGGCTCTGACGGGAATACATCGATAGCGGCACCGGCAAGGCGTTTTTCTTCCAGGGCCAGTGCCAGTGCCTCGATATCGACCACTGTACCGCGCGACGCATTGATAAGATGCGCGCCCACCTTCATCTGCGCAATACGTTCTGCGCTCATCAGGTTCTTGGTGCTATTGTTTTCCGGAACGTGCAACGAAACCACATCTGCAATATTCAGCAGATCTGTAAGCGAATTGACGGCGCGGGCATTGCCCAGCGGCAGCTTGCTCTCAATGTCATAGAAATAGATTTCCATGCCCAGGGCTTCGGCCAGGACCGACAACTGTGTGCCGATATGGCCGTAACCGATAATACCCAGCTTCTTGCCGCGCACTTCATGGCTACCCGCTGCCGATTTGACCCATTCACCACGGTGCACTTCGGCATTGGCAGCCGGTACGCGGCGCATCAGCAAAATAAGTTCGGCCAGGACCAGTTCTGCGACAGACCGGGTATTGGAAAAGGGTGCGTTAAAGACCGGAATACCCAGCTTTTTGGCCGCCTGCAGGTCCACCTGGTTGGTGCCGATACAGAAACAGCCAACACCGACCAGTTTCCTGGCTGACTGCAACACATCTGCACTCAGTTGGGTGCGCGAGCGGATCCCTACGAAATGTGCATCGGCAACAGCTTGCTTGAGCTGATCGCCTTCCAATGCTTTCTTGTGATAATCGATATTGCTGTAGCCCGATGCATGCAGCACATCCAGCGCATTCTGATGAACGCCTTCGAGCAATACAATTTTGATCTTGTTCTTATCAAGGGACACTTTTTCCATGGGTTTCTTCGCTTAGACAGTTGGGTATGGGGGAGATTTATTGTATCGAAATGTGCTGGTGGCGTCTTGCAAAGCCACCGAACAGTTCAAATGTACTGCTTGCTTACTTAAACAAAGGTTAATTTTTTCATGTCGTCATGAATTGCCCGCATGAAAAAAGCGCCTTGCGTGACAGCTGCAAGGCGCTTCGGGCTCCCGGCCGAAGCCGGGATGACAACAGATGACCTGTCCGCTTATTCGGCAGCAGGCGGCTCTTCGTCGGTGTTGGTACCCAAAGGTGCAAACACGTTGTCCAGCGTAACCGGAGCAGACTCCTCGAAAGGATTCTCCTGGGCACGCACGGCAGCGCGTTCGGCACGTTCGCTTTCCTCTTTGGCTTTGCGAGCCAGGTGGAAAGACATACCGGTTCCGGCAGGAATCAGGCGTCCCACGATCACGTTTTCTTTCAGACCGCGCAGATCATCACGTTTACCCATGATGGCCGCTTCGGTCAGCACCCTTGTGGTTTCCTGGAAGGAAGCCGCAGAGATGAACGAGTCGGTAGACAGCGATGCCTTGGTGATACCCAGCAAGATATTGTCGTAGGTTGCCGGAATCTTGTTGTCGGCAACGACACGATCATTCTCGTTGAGCAATTCGGCACGTTCAACCTGCTCACCCGTGATGAACGAGGTATCGCCCGCATCCACGATGTTCACACGACGCAACATCTGACGCACGATCACTTCAATGTGCTTGTCATTGATCTTCACGCCCTGCAGACGGTACACGTCCTGAACTTCGTTGACGATGTAGATTGCCAGCTTCTCGATGCCCTGCAGACGCAGAATATCGTGAGGATCAGCCGGACCATCCACAATCATCTCACCTTGGTTGACCACCTGGCCGTCGTGTACCAGCACCTGTTTCTCTTTCGGAATCAGGAACTCATGCACCGTACCATCGGTCTCGGTAATGACCAGACGCTGTTTACCCTTGGTATCC
>JBOIGK010000113.1:0-9832 GCA_050742695.1 Advenella sp.
TTGTCCTTAGCGGGTAAGCAAAAAAGTTAAAGTCAAATTACCGAACGGAATCGGAAATTCCGAGCTGGGAGAAGAGTTGGGCATGCCGGGCGGCCTGGGACTGGTATCGGAGCCTTGCGGCTGCAACGATTTTCTGTAATTCATTCAGGGCTGTGGCAAAATCTTCATTGATAATAACATATTCGCACTCCGGAGCGTGCGCGATCTCGCTTCCTGCCGCCAGTATCCGGCGGGTGATGACGCTGGCCGAATCCTGACCTCGCTGGGTCAGCCGGGTTTCCAGCACCTCGATGGACGGTGGCAGAATGAAAATACCCGTTACGCCCGGGAAATGCTGCCGGACCTGGCGCGCGCCTTGCCAGTCGATTTCCAGGAGAATGTCCTTGCCCTGAGCAATGGCTTTTTCTATGGGTGGCCGAGGTGTACCGTAAAAATTGCCATGGACTTCAGCCCACTCAAGCAATTGGCCGGTCTCGCGCAATTGCAGAAAGTCTTGCTTGGTGGTGAAATAATATTCGCGGCCTTCCTGCTCGCCGGGGCGCGGATCGCGCGTGGTGCAAGATATGGACAGGGAAATGTTGTCGTCCTGCGCGAGCAGCGCATTGACCAGGCTTGATTTGCCCGCACCGCTGGGTGCGATAATCATGAAGACATTACCGGGAAATTTAAGCATAATGATGACGGTGGCGGCAAAAGAAAATCATAGCAAAAAAACCAGCACTTTTCGGCAATTGCCTGAACCGGTGCGTTTTTTGTCATGTTCTGAAGTGGCCGGATCGGCTGGCGCGCACGTTTCAAATTGAGTGCGGCACGAAACAGCATGAAAAAAACCAGGCACTTGCGTGCCTGTAGGAATTATTTCAAACCTGATAGCATAGCGGTTCCGTTTCCAAAGGAGTAACAAGAATGAATACACCCCCCCTTAAAGTCGCCGTGGTCACAGGAGCAGGATCCGGCATCGGGCGCGCAGTGGCGCTTGAGCTGCTGGGAACCGGCTACGCCGTTGTGCTGGCCGGCAGGCGCGCCGATGCCCTGGAAAAGACCCGCACTGCGGCCGGGGTTGATGCAACCCGGGCATTGGTGGTGCCAACCGATGTAACCAGCGAGCAGGAAGTGCGCCGGCTGTTCGATACCGCTCAGCGCGAGTATGGGCGCGTCGATGCGCTTTTTAACAATGCGGGGCGGGGTGGTACGCCGGTTCCTGTTGATGAGTTCTCGGTGCAGGAGTGGCGTGACATTGTTGATGTGAATCTGACCGGTATGTTCCTGTGTGCGCAGGCAGCGTTCCGTGTCATGCGACAGCAGGACCCCCAAGGGGGTCGTATTATTAATAATGGTTCAATTTCGGCCCATGCGCCACGGCCCATGAGCATTGCCTATACCGCCACAAAACACGCCGTGACCGGGCTGACCAAATCGCTGTCCCTTGACGGACGAGCCTACAATATTGCTTGCGGCCAGGTGGACATCGGCAACGCCGGTACCGACATGACGCAGCGTATGCAAAAAGGTATTATCCAGGCAAATGGCGAGACGCGTGTGGAGCCGGTCATGGATGTGGCGCACGTGGCTCAGACTGTGCGGGCCATGTGTGATTTCCCATTGGAAACCAACGTGCAGTTTGTGACCATCATGGCCACCAAAATGCCTTATGTTGGACGTGGCTGATTTGCGCCGGGCGCAAGCGGTAGCGTGGGGCGCTGCAAGATGCCGGAGCAGTGGCTTGCCCCGGCGTACAAAGCAGCAGCCTTATATACAGCGCTGATCTTAACTAGCAGGAGTAGGGCATGACCATTCAGAAAATCAAACCGCGTATCGCCGATGTTGGCGGCATCCCCGTTGCCCGTGCGCTGCCAAATCGTGAACGACGCACTATCGGATCCTGGTGTTTTCTGGACCATGCCGGCCCGGCCCGCTTTGAAGAAGGTAATCCGGGCATGCAGGTGGGCGAACATCCGCATATCAATCTGCAAACCTTTACCTGGATGCTTGAAGGGGAAGTGCTGCACAAGGATAGTCTGGGCAACGAGCAATTGATTCGCCGCAAACAGGTCAATCTGATGACGGCCGGCCATGGTATCGCGCATACCGAACAAACGCCGCCAGGCATCAACGTGCTGCATGCGGTGCAGTTGTGGATTGCCTTGCCCCAGTCCGAAACGCCCATTGCCCCGGCCTTTGAGCACTATCCCCAATTGCCGGAGTGGCAGCAGACCAATACACGATTCACTTTGCTGACGGGCGAATTTGCGGGGCAGCGCGCACCTACCCGCCAGTTCACGCCCTTGGTCTGTGTCGACATTGAGGCGCTGGGACCGGACAGCATCGAGCTGACACTGAATCCGGAATTCGAATATGGTCTGTTCCTGATTACCGGTGCCCCGGCCAGTATCAACGATGAGTTGTTTGAATTGAATGAAGTGGCTTTTCTGGGTATGGGCAAAAATACCGTGCGCATCAATACCACCGCCGAGTCACGTCTATTGCTTCTAGGCGGCACACCGATTGATGTTCCGGATTTTCAGATTTGGTGGAATTTCGTCGGCTCGCGTAACGACATTATTCAGGCGCAAAAGGACTGGAACGCCCACGCCCCGCGATTTGGGAAGGTGGACACGGATATGAAGCGCTTGACACCGCCCGATTTACCCTGGGTAGATAAGGTGCCGCCAGCACCTTGAGCAGGCGAGTCGCAGTTGTCTGCTTGCCGCAGGCGTTGCTTATTCGATATTCTGTGCCTGTTCGCGCAACTGCTCAATAAGCAGCTTGAGGTCAATAACCGATTGCGTGATCTCCAGCGAGCTTGACTTGGAACCCAGGGTGTTGACTTCCCGGTTCATTTCCTGGAAGAGGAAATCCAGGCGTTTGCCCAGGCTGAGCGACTTGGCCGCAGATTTAGACTCGGATTTTCCTGACGAGAGAATGACGCGAAGTTCGGTCAAATGGGAGTCCAGCCGCGTCAGTTCTTCTGCCACATCAATGCGCAGGGAAAACAGGGACGATTCTGCGGCAATACGGGCGGAAAGCTCTGCGCCGCTGATTTGCTCAAAGCCATTGGGGCAGGCGGCATTCAGGGTGTCGGTCAGTTTACCGGCCAGCTTCTTGCGGTATTCCTCTAGAATCCCGGGCAGTCGCTGCTCAATGGTGCTGATTACTTTTTTCATTTCTTCGGCAGCCTCGAGCATTGCCGCGGCCAGACGCTCACCTTCCCTGGCACGGGCAAGAATCAGCTCCTTCAGGGCGCTGCGTCCCGCCTGCATGCATTGGTTCAGCCACATGGCCGGCGAGTCGTCCTCGTTGTACTCATTAGGGGCGGGCCAGTGCAGCAGATCAGTCATGCCTGGCGCAGCCAGATCGGGAATAATTTTGCGCGCAGCCTGATAGCGTTCGTTAATCAGCGTCAATTGATCGACCTCGAAGGCGCGCTGTTGCAGGCTGCCGGATCGGGTAAAAGAGACCCGTACTTCCAGTTTGCCACGCTTAAGATGGCTACTAAGCAGTTCTCTGAGCGCGGTTTCCGCATGACGCAGTTCATCGGGAATTCTGAAGGCCAGATCAAGATAGCGACTATTGACGCCCTTGAGTTCTACGCTAACGCTGCCAAGCAGAAATTCGGAACGGGCACTACCGAAAGCCGTCATGCTGTGGATCATATGTTGTCCGTTATTATTAAGATTAGGTGTCCAGGGTAACGTGTCTTTCCAGCAGATTCAAAAAAGCGACTGGACGACTGATCCGATTATAAGTGATGCAAATGACCATTTTATGCGCACGGCGCACTACAATGTAACTATTGATAATCGATGAGGATATTATGCCCAGCGCAGATCTCAACCTAAACTTTGCTCGTCCCTCGGGCCGGGAACACGATATGATTCGGCCGCTTTCAGTTACACGGCGTTACACCAACTATGCGGAAGGGTCCGTGCTGATCGAGGCTGGCAATACCCGCGTGTTATGCAATGCCAGTGTGATCGAGAGCGTACCGCCTTTTTTGCGCGGCAAAGGCCAGGGCTGGGTAACGGCAGAATATGGCATGTTGCCGCGTTCAACCCATACCCGCTCCGATCGTGAGGCCGCACGTGGCAAACAGAACGGACGCACGCAGGAGATTCAGCGTTTGATCGGGCGCAGCTTGCGCGCCGTCATGGATATGCAAAAGCTGGGCGAGCGTACCATTCAGATTGACTGCGATGTTATCCAGGCCGATGGCGGGACCCGTTGCGCCAGCATTACCGGCGCCTGGATCGCCATGGCCGACGCGGTCAGTCTGCTGCTCAAAGATGGGCGGCTGACGGCCAATCCGCTCAGAGACAGGGTCGCCGCAATTTCAGTCGGCATGTACAAGGGACATGCCGTCCTGGATCTGGATTACGAAGAAGACTCTGCCTGCGATGCCGATATGAACGTGGTCATGACCGGTTCGGGCCAGTTTGTGGAAGTGCAGGGTACGGCCGAGGGTCAGGTATTCAGCCGCCAGGATCTGGACAGTTTGCTGGCGCTGGCAGAATCGGGGATTGCCCGGTTGTTGCGCGAACAACAGTCGGCGTGGCCGGCGTAGCACTACAACGGGCCGGCGTGGTGCATTGAGCTAATCGAGTTACTGGCAGTGGCGTGGCGCTGCAGAGCCCTATATATATGGCGACTGTGATATCTGTCTGCAACTGGTGAAAATGCCGTTTGTGATGCTTGCGTCGTGATTCGCAACTGCTGGGCAAGGTGCCGATCGGATGGCGCGCATTACGCGATGGCTGTTTGCCGGCGCTGGTCCAGCAGAGGAGGCGGGCCTGACTCGCATTGACGCAGAGCGTCTTCGTAGATTGTTATTATTGAATATAGAGTGTAAATATATGGATGTGGTACTGGCTTCCGGAAATAAGGGAAAGTTGCGCGAGTTCAGTGCGCTGTTTGCGCCGTTGGGTATGCGTCTTATTCCGCAGCAGCAATTGAATGTGTCGGAGGCGCCCGAGCCTTTTCATACTTTTGTCGAAAATGCGCTGGGCAAGGCGCGCCATGCCAGTGGGCAAACCGGTTTGCCGGCGCTGGCCGACGATTCCGGCCTGTCGGTTCAAGCCCTGGGAGGAGCGCCCGGCGTGCTGTCTGCGCGGTATGCGACGCTGTTCGGCGAAGAAAAATCCGATGCAGCCAACAACCGCCGCCTTTTGCTCGAGCTGCAAGATCATGAAGACCGCCGGGCTGCCTATATCGCGGTGTTGGTTTTCGTTCGATCCGAAAACGATCCCTGTCCTGTCATCGCGCAGAGCACCTGGCATGGTGAAATCGCCTTGCACGCTGCTGGTGACAACGGGTTCGGCTATGATCCCTATTTTTATATTCCCGAGTTGGGAAAAACCGCTGCTCAGCTTGATCCGCAGGCCAAAAACCGTGTGAGTCATCGTGCCATGGCGCTCAAGCGTCTGCTGGCGGACCTGGGTGCCGCGTGATAGAAAATATCGTTCCTCTGCAGCGGCTAAAGCCGGCAATCAACTTCAATATCAGCTTGCCGCCCTTGTCTTTGTATATTCATGTGCCGTGGTGTGTGCGCAAGTGTCCATATTGTGATTTCAACTCCCATGAGAAAAAACAGGACATTCCCGAAGCGCGTTTTCTGGCGGCACTGCGTCGCGACCTGGAAGAGACGCTGCCATTGGTGTGGGGCCGTTCGGTTTATACTGTATTTATCGGCGGCGGCACGCCCAGTCTCTTGTCTGGTGACGCGATCGAACAGATGTTGGCCATGGTGCGATCGTATCTGCCACTGGCGCCATCTGCAGAAATTACCATGGAAGCCAATCCCGGGACGGCCGAGGCAGACCGCTTCGCGCAGTATGCGGCAGCAGGTGTCAATCGCTTTTCCCTGGGTGTGCAAAGTTTTGACGACAGTGCGCTGCAGCAGCTAGGCCGTATACACAATGCGCGCCAGGCCGAAAAAGCCATTGAGCTGGCCATGAACGCAGTGTCCCAGGTCAATATCGATCTGATGTATGCGTTGCCCGGGCAGACGCTCGCCAAAGCCCGCGCCGATGTGCAGCGGGCGCTGGCTTTTGGTACCCAGCACCTGTCGCTCTATCATCTGACCATGGAGCCGAACACGGTCTTTGCCAAATTCCCGCCAAAAGACCTGCCTGATGAAGATAGCGCTGCCGACATCCAGGATATGCTTTTTGAGCAGACCCGGGATGCCGGTTTTGAGCATTATGAAATCTCGGCCTACGCTCGTCCGGGTTGCCGTGCACGCCACAATCTCAATTACTGGGAGTTTGGCGACTATATTGGTATCGGGCCCGGCGCACATGGCAAGTTGTCGTTTCAGGACCGCATTATCCGTAGGGCCAATGTCAAGAACCCGCAGACCTGGATGGATCGCGCGCTTGAGGCAGACGGCGCCGGCAGGATCATGCACGAGCAGAACCTGGCGGTGGCAGAGTTGCCCTTTGAGTTCATGCTCAATGCGCTGCGGCTGGTCCAGGGGGTGCCCGCGACGCTGTTTGAAGAGCGAACCAGCCTTTCATTGCTGGCTGTGGCCCCGATCATTCGCAAGGCGGTTGAGCGCGGGCTGCTCGAGTCCGATCCTCTGACCATACGACCCACCGAGCGCGGTCAGGCATTTCTTAACGATCTGCAGGCGATGTTTCTGCCCGAAAAGAAAGCATCCTGAAATCTTGTTTCCTGCACGCGCTGCCAGCCGGTTGTTTCTAGCGCCGCCTGCACATGTGTGGTATTGGTGCGTTTTTGCCACAAAGCACCAATTAAGTGCATGTGAAATAATTTCAAGCACTAAAATAGTGCGAATAAATCACGAATCTGCCACGCATCCGGTCATCAAGAGCTGGCATGATACTTGCTTTTAAGTACGGCATACGGCCGGCTCAGGCCCTGTCATTGGACATTACTCATGGAGATAGTATGACAACCCCTCAAGACGTTCTAAAGCTGATTGGTGATCGCGAAGTGACTTTTGTCGATTTCCGGTTTACGGACACGGTCGGTAAAGAACACCATATGACCATTCCATCCAAACTGCTGGATGAAGACAAGTTCGAGTCCGGTCAGGCTTTTGATGGTTCGTCCATTGCCGGCTGGAAAGGCATTGAGGCTTCCGATATGCTGCTGATTCCCGATGCCAAATCAGCGCGTCTGGATCCGTTCCGTGAAGAACCAACCTTGATCATGACCTGCGACGTGGTTGAACCGTCTGATCTGAAAGGATACGACCGCGATCCGCGTTCTTTGGCCAAGCGTGCCGAAGCCTACCTCAAATCCAGTGGCCTGGGCGACACTGCTTACTTCGGCCCTGAGCCGGAATTCTTTGTTTTTGATGGCATCACCTGGACCGACGATATGTCCGGCTGCTCGTTCAAAATCAAATCTGACGAAGCGCCATGGTCATCAGGTACTGAGTCGGAGTCTGGCAACCTGGGACACCGCCCGCGCGTCAAAGGCGGCTATGTACCTGTTTCACCAGTCGATTCCTTTGCTGACCTGCGTTCAGAAATGAGCCTGATTCTTGAAGAGCAGGGCGTGCCGGTAGAAATCCACCACCATGAAGTGGCCGGCGCCGGTCAGCTGGAAATTGGTACTCAGTTCTCTACGCTGGTCCAGCGTGCAGACTGGAACCAGATCCTGAAATACACTGTGCATAATGTAGCGCATATGTACGGCAAAACTGCCACCTTCATGCCCAAGCCGCTGTTTGGCGATAACGGTTCAGGCATGCACGTTCACCAGTCAATCTGGAAAGATGGACAGAACCTGTTTGCCGGCAATGGTTATGCCGGTTTGTCTGAGTTCGCCCTGTTCTATATCGGTGGCATCATCAAGCATGCCCGTGCGCTCAACGCGATTACCAATCCGGGCACCAATTCGTACAAACGTCTGGTGCCGCACTACGAAGCCCCGGTCAAGCTGGCTTATTCTGCCCGCAACCGTTCCGCCTCAATTCGTATTCCTTATGTAGGCAATCCGAAAGGCCGTCGTATCGAGGCGCGCTTCCCGGATCCGCTTGCCAACCCTTACCTGGCCTTCTCTGCGCTGATGATGGCCGGTCTGGACGGTGTGCAGAACAAGATCCATCCTGGCGATCCTGCAGACAAAAACCTGTACGATCTGCCACCCGAAGAAGACAAAAAAATTCCGACCGTTGCCTCGTCGCTGGAAGAAGCACTGGCCGCACTGGATGCGGATCGCGAATTCCTGACGCGCGGGGGTGTCTTCAGCAACGATATGCTGGATGCCTATGTTGATCTGAAAATGCAGGAAGTGACTCGTCTTCGCATGACACCGCATCCTGTCGAATACGATCTGTACTATTCGGTGTAATTGCTGCATAAGGGCCTGTCATACCTGAAAGGGGGATGGCGTTTGCCATCCGGCCCGATTGTATCTTCCATGGCAGACCAGCATCTGTCGCCTTGAGGCTGAATCCGGCATGCATTGCCGCTTCGGGCCGGAAGGATGACGCTTAGTCAATCATCTCGCTTTGTGCAGCGTGGATACTTCAGGACTCCCAATGGCAACGAAACTGACAGACGCTTACGATCTTCTTGCCACATCCGTTTTACTGGTGGATGACGATGGACGTCTTCTACATATCAATAGCGCCGCGCAGGACCTGCTCGAGCGATCGCTCAAATCTTTGGAAAGATCGGCCGCGGTTGATCTGTTTACCGATGCCGAAGCCTTCAACAAGGCGCTCGATTACGTATCGGGCAGAAAGCTTTCAAGCGTGCGACTGACGCTGACCTTGCGTAAGGCCCTGGAAAACGTGCCTGCCAATGTGACGTTGACCCGCCTGGAGGCCATGCCGTGGCGCATATTAATTGAAATACGTGAGTTCGAACAGCATGCGCTGGCCGAGCGCAATGAGCGGCTGTTTCACGAAATCGAGATATACAAGGACACCTTTCGCAACCTGGCGCATGAAGTCAAGAACCCGCTGGGCGGCTTGCGCGGTGCGGCCCAGTTGCTGGAAATGGAGCTGCAGGATCCGGCGCTCAAGGAATATACCCAGGTCATTATTGATGAAGCCGATCGTCTGCAGGGTCTGGTGGATCGTCTGATCCGCCCGAGTCAGTCCCAGTTGTCCCTGTCTGTGATCAATATCCATGAGGTATGCGAACGGGTACATGCATTGATCAAGGCAGAGTATCAGGATCGCATCACCATAGTGAAAGATTACGATGCGTCGGTGCCAGACATGAAGGCCGATATGGCCAAACTGGTGCAGGCATACCTCAATCTGGCGCGCAACGCCGCGCAGTCGCTGCTTGGCGACACCGCCGCGCGATCGCTGTCCGACAACGGGCACGAGACATCTGAAGGCAATGGCTACATTGAACGCACCGACGATAGCCTGGAGCAGGTTGGGCCGCTGCTGACGCTGCGTACTCGCATACTGAATAAATTTTATCTGCTCAATAAAGTGCACCGCCTGGTGGTGGTGGTCTCTGTTGTGGATAACGGTGCAGGCGTGCCAAAACAATTGAAGGACCGGATTTTCCACCCTCTGGTCACCGGCCGCGCAGAGGGCACTGGCCTGGGGTTGAGTCTGGCCCAGGAGCTGGTGCATCAGCACGGCGGACTTATCGAATTTGATTCAGAACCGGGTCATACCGAGTTCAGAATGTTGTTACCGTTGGAGCAAGTATGAAAACAATCTGGATTGTCGACGACGATCAGGCCATTCGCTGGGTACTGGACAAGGCGCTGCAGCGGGCGGGGATGGCACCGACCTGTTTTGAACGGGCCAGAGACGTGCTCGATGCATTGCAAACGGAACGACCCGATGTGCTGGTTACGGATATTCGTATGCCAGATATGTCGGGAATTGATC
>JBOIGK010000114.1:0-2607 GCA_050742695.1 Advenella sp.
CGGCCTGGGCTATGAAATAGCCCGGGGGTTGGGACAAGCCGGCGCAACGGTCATTGTTCACGGTCGAGATCAAAGCAGCGCACAAGCCGCGTCCCGTAAACTGGAAGCCGAGGGATTGGCAACGTCCTGGGTGGCATTTGACCTGGACGATCGGGTGGCCTGCCAGCGTGCCTTTGAACAAATAAGAGAGAGCCATCGGCGTCTTGATATCCTGGTAAACAATGCGAGCATCAGAATGCGTCGGCGACTGCAGGATATTGACGCCATAGAGCTCGAGGCCATTACACGCACCAACATTCTGTCGACCATTGAAATTTCACGTGCTGCCGTATCTCTTATGAAGTTGAATCATTACGGGCGCATCATTACGATCAGTTCAATCGCAGGACAAATTGTTCGTTTTGGCGATTTTATCTATCCGGTGACCAAGCAGGCGCTCAATACAGTGACCCGCTCGTTGGCAGTCGAGTTTGGACGGGACGGCATATTGAGCAATGCCATCGCACCGGGGACCTTCGCCACTCAATTTAATCAGGCGTTGATCGAAAACCCTGACAATATTGCCAAAATGCAGGAGCGCAATCCCTTGCAACGCTGGGGTAATCCGGTAGAAATTGTGGGGCCGGTACTTTTCCTTGCCTCGGCCGCTGCCTCGTATGTAAACGGTCAGGTACTGGCGGTAGACGGCGGATTTTCCATTTCGTTCTAGCGGCTGGCAAACGCTTATCGGGCGCTGGCCAGCCAGGACTTTGTTCCTGACCTATTGGCCCGACCAGTGCCGCAACGCTGCCGAATTCACAATTACTAAGTATGGAACGCCTTCGATGGTGCGCCTGTTCAGATGGGTGACATAAATATTCTCTATAATTGCAGCTTACATACCATGGAGCATAGCGAGTGTCACTTCTTTACGTTCTGATTCTGGTCGTGCCGGCGCTTGCAACAGCGCTCGCCTTTATCCCCAGCAGCCACTGGACCATCCGCAGCCTGGATTTTCCCAGGGTCCAGATCGCTGTCCTGTGTCTGGCAAGCCTGATTATCACTACCTTGAACCCGCCCACCCTGGCTTGGTCAGTGCTTTTCGTGGTCATGGCAAACCTGATCGCCCTCATCTACCAACTCTATAAAATCTTCCCATATACGCGGCTGGCAAAAACCGAGGTCATGAGCAACCATGTGCCCGATGATGACCGGACCGTATCGCTGCTTTCCTCTAATGTCCTGACACCCAACCGCCGTAGCGATGCGCTGATTGCACTGGTCAGGCAATACAAGCCTGATCTGCTGCTGACGCTGGAGTCTGACTCCTGGTGGCAAAATGCCCTGGCCAGCCTGGAAGACGATTACCCGCATCGCGTGGCCATCCCCCTGGACAACCTGTACGGCATGCATCTGTATTCGCGTCTGCCATTGGAAGATACGGAAGTATTGTATCGGGTAGAGGAAGATATTCCCTCCATTCGCAGTCATGTGATATTGCGCTCCGGTGAAAAAATCCGGATTTACTGCCTGCATCCGACACCGCCGAGCCCGACCGAAAGCGAAACGTCAAAACCCAGGGATGCGGAACTGCTGCTGGTGGGCAAACAGATACGGGAACTGAACGAGACCGCATTGGTCTTTGGCGATCTGAATGATGTGGCCTGGTCATACTCTACCCGCCTGTTCAAGAAAGTAAGCGAATTACTTGACGCGCGCATCGGGCGTGGCATGTTCAATACCTTTCATGCACACTATCGCTTTTTGCGCTGGCCGCTGGATCATATTTTCCAAAGTGCCGAGTTCCAGATCAAACAAATGGCCAAGTTACCCGATATCGGGTCCGATCATTTTCCCATCTACGCAAAATTTCAGTACTGCCCGGCGCAGGAAGACTTGCATGAAGTAGAAACGGCCGATACCGAAGAGATGGCGCAGGCAGGCGAAAAAATTGCCGAAGGACGTCAAGAGGCTGAATGACGGCTGTGATTGGACCACAGCATCTTGGCGCCAATGACCCGGTATCGTATGACTGATGCAATAATGCCGTTGCAAGTGCATGAGTGCTGCTCTGTCATACGAGCCATGCATAACCTGGTGTGTAACCTTTCACCATGCTACCGGTGCGCCAATCAGCCTTGCTTGCCTTCACAGTAATTAGCCGCGTTTCAGACCACCAATAGAGGCAATAATCGGGCGCCATTTATCAAGTTCAGACTGCACCAGTTGCGCCAGCACCTCTGGCGTTGTTCCCGCAGGCGTTGCGCTCAACTCTTTCAGTTTGGCCTGAACCTCCTGCTGGGCCACGACGGCCTGCAATTGTCGGCTGAGCAGATCGACCACTTCAGGAGGAACGCCCGCTGGCCCAAAAACAGCATTCCAGGTATAGGTCTCAAATCCGGCGACGCCCGCCTCTGCTATGGTGGGGACACCCGGAAACGATGCCGAGCGTTCACTTGTTGTCACGGCAAGCGCCCGCACAGAACCGGCGCGGATATGCGAAGCCGCACCAGACAGAACGTCAAACAGAATGGGAATCTGCCCGGCAATCAGATCAATCATGGCCGGCCCGCCGCCCTTGTAAGGAATATGCTCCATCTTCACACCCGTCATGGATTTGAACAATTC